>JAQUGH010000015.1 GCA_028684195.1 Clostridia bacterium
TTGCATAGAATGGCGAAAACCTTTATCATTGGGATAGTTGGTCAGTTGGACAGTTGGTCAGAAAGGGAAAACTATTAAACGATAGTTAAACAATTGCTAAACTATTGTTTAACTATCGTTTAACTATTGTTAAAAGGGGATGTGTTGTGTGCGTTTACGACGAAAGCAGGGGATTGAAGAAAAATTTAAAGATATATCGGGATTTATCCTAGATAAGCCAGAAGCTTTGAAGGGAAAATGGAAAGAATATTTTGGTAATGATAATTCTTTATATGTAGAAATAGGAATGGGTAAGGGCAATTTTATTAAAAATATGGCAAATAAGGAGAAAAATATAAATTTTATAGGAATAGATCGTGTGCCGGAAATATTATATAACGCAAGTAAAGAGGGAATTACTGAATTAGCAAATTTAAGGTTGCTTTATATAGATGTTGCCTATTTAGAATCGTATTTTGAAGCAGGTGATATTGATAGAATATATTTAAATTTTAGTGATCCCTGGCCTAAAAATCGTCATGCAAAAAGAAGATTGACGAGCAGTGATCTATTAAAAAAATATAAGCTCCTCTTGAAAAAGGATGGGGAGATACATTTTAAAACTGATAATCTTGATTTCTTCAAATATTCCGTTACTCAGTTTGATGTAGAAGGTTTTTCTTTGAGAAGGATGACATATGATTTACATAACTCTGGTTTTGAGGGAAATGTTATGACAGAGTATGAGATGAAGTTTGCTTCTATGGGGTGTCCAATTTGCAGATGTGAAGCTATTAATCCGAATAGCTAAGCGACGCTAAGCTCAGCTTTGCACACAGTAAATACTAACGAACAAGTTCGTAAGTATTACTAGCGTGGAATGGTTCAACTAACTTCCAGTGGAAAAAAGAGTTCCACTGGAAGAAGTTTCACTTTATCCGAATAGCTAAGCGTCGCTAAGGCATTTGTATGAATTTAATTATTTTAAAATATATTATAGCTTATAGCAATATTAAAAAGGAGAATGTTTTAATGAGAATATCTTTACCTAAGGGTGTTATTAGAAAGGTGCAGAGAGCGGTAGTAGAGTTCGATTTGTTAGCAAAAGGTGACAAAGTGTTGATAGGGCTTTCTGGTGGAAAAGATAGCACCTTTCTTTTATATGCTTTGTCTGTACTTACAAAGCATTTGCCATTTCCGGTTGAATTAGCGGCTATGACAATAGATTTGGGTTTTAAAGAAAAGAATGAAATGGATTTTAGTCCTTTAGAGAAGGTATGTGATACTTTAGATATACCTTATAATGTTCAGAGGGCAGAGCTTGCTGATGATATTTTAAATAATCCTACGCAAAATCCTTGTGCTCGTTGTTCTTATTTTCGTAGAGCTATTATTCATAATTATGCTAAAAATAATGGATATAATAAGGTTGCATTTGCTCATCATTATGATGATGCTGTAGAAACATTTTTAATGAGTATCTTATATTCGGGTCAGGTAAATACATTTGTGCCCAAGACATATTTGGATAAGACGGGTGTTACGGTAATTCGGCCTTTGGTTTATATGATGGAAAAGGATATTATGGGAATTGCAAATAAGCTTGGTATTGAAGCTATTCCTAGTCCTTGCCCACTTGATGGCTACACAAAAAGGGCAGAAGCAAAGCAGCTAATTAAAGATCTTAGAAAAAAGGACAGATACGTATTCGAACATTTAGCTGCCGCTATGCGAGAAGGACGGCGTAGTCAACTTTGGCCACCAGAATTTACAAAAGAAGAAATACGGGAAAGAACCAAAAAGTTTTGGTATGGAGAGAATCAATTGAACAATAGTTGAACAATGGTTTAACAATAGTTTAACAATGGTTCAACTATCGTTTTCTGACCAACTGACCAACTGACCAACTGACCAACTAATCTAACAATAGTTTAACAATGGTTTAACAATGGTTTAACTATCGTTTTCTGACCAACTGACCAACTGACCAACTGACCAACTAATCTAACAATAGTTTAACAATGGTTTAACTATCGTTTTCTGACCAACTGACCAACTGACCAACTATACTAGAGTAGACAGCTTTTTATAGCATTTACTGTTAATTTCACTTCTTTTTTGTTATTAAATTGGCTAAAACTAAAGCGAACTGTGCCTTGTGGAAAAGTGCCCAGTGTTTTGTGTGCTGAAGGGGCACAGTGCAGCCCACAACGTGTCATTATATTGAAATCTTTGGCTAATTGATGGGATATATCAGCATTATCGTGACCTGGAAAATCAAGTGATACGATAGCAGTACGCTCGGTTATATTTTCTGAGCCTATAAGCTTAATGCCTTTAACTTTTTTAACGCTTTGAATAAAAAGCTTTGTTAAGGAAAGCTCGGTTTTTCTAATGTTTTTAACTTCTTTTTGAAGTATGTATTTTAGGGCAGCGTTTAATCCGTATATTCCTGGTAAATTTGGAGTTCCTGCTTCAAATTTATCAGGAAGATATTGCGGTTGTATTTCTTGTTCGGAGACACTTCCTGTTCCTCCTTCAATTAGTGGCTCCAGTTTTTTTGCTAGATTATCATTGATAATAAATCCACCTATTCCTTGAGGACCTAATAATCCTTTATGACCGGTAAAGGCAAGAGCATCAGCATTTAGTTTAACAAAATCTAAATCCAAAAAACCTGCTGTTTGAGCACAGTCAATGATAAAGCAAATATTTTTTTTCTTACATATATTACCTATTTCTTCTAAAGGTAGTATTGTACCACAAACATTGGAGGCATGGGTCATGATTACAGCTTTGGTATTAGGCTTTATCATTTTTTCAACGGTTTCTAAAGATAGGCAGCCAAGATTGTCGCAAGGTACTCGGGATATTTCTATTCCATTTTTTAAAGTAGAGTTAAGAGGTCTCATTACGGCATTATGTTCCATGGAGGAAACAAGAACATGATCACCTGTCTTAAGCAAACCTTTTATTAATACATTCAGACTTTCTGTAATATTTTTTGTAAAGACAACATTATCAGGTTTATCAAAATTAAAAAGCTTGCAGATAAGTTCTCGTGTTTCATATACAGTATTTGCAGCGGAAAAAGAACTATTGTAGGAGCCTCTATTAACATTCGAACCAATATTAACCAGATAGTTATTCATATGTGCAGCAACTCCAGGTGCTTTTGGGAAAGAAGTAGCAGCATGGTCTAAGTAAATACCATCCATTTCACATTCACACTCCTTTATAATATAATAGTATTCGATTTTGTATAAAATGCTAATAGAAATTTTCATAAGACATATTATATTAAAAAAAATAATTTGATAAGGTAGTGATTTTATGTAGAATTACTACCTTAATATAACACAAATATAAAATGGAAGGATGTTAACAATGAGAAGTTCTTGGATAGATGGGAAAAAAGGAATTATTATAACAGGGGCGATAGTAGGAATTATCGCAGTGTGCTTGGTTCAATTTGGTAATCCTCTTAATATGGGGTTGTGTATTGCTTGCTTTATTCGGGATATTGCAGGTGCAGTAGGGCTTCATAGAGCATCACCGGTTCAATATATTAGACCGGAAATTATAGGTATAGTTTTAGGAGCTTTTTTTATGTCGATTGTAAGAAAGGAATTTGTAGCAAGGGGAGGGTCATCACCTTTTATTCGTTTTATTTTAGGATTTTTTGTTATGATTGGAGCTTTAATGTTTTTAGGATGTCCTCTGCGTATGATCTTAAGACTGGGGGGCGGAGATATTAATGCTATCTTTGGTTTGATAGGATTTATAATAGGAATAGTAGCAGGCATCTTCTTTTTAAAGAGAGGGTTCAGTTTAAAAAGAAATTATAAATTATCACAGCTTGAGGGTTACTTATTCCCAATAATAATGTTAGGATTACTAATTTTACTTATTCTTCGCCCAACATTTATATATTTTAGTGAAAGTGGTCCGGGATCAATGCACGCATTTTTATATATTTCACTTTTGGCAGGTATTGTTGTAGGTGCTTTTGCACAAAGAACTAGACTTTGTTTAGTTGGAGGAATAAGAGATTTATTTTTATTTAGGGATACATATTTAATTCTTGGTTTTTTATCAATTTTCATTTCTGTAACTGTTACGAATATGTTTTTTGGAACTTATAAGTTAAGCCTGCTGGGTCAACCGATTGCTCATGTAGACGGTTTATGGAATTGTTTGGGAATGATTCTGGTTGGATGGGGTTCTGCTCTATTGGGTGGATGCCCTTTAAGGCAATTAATACTTTCTGGTGAAGGAAATATTGATTCTGTTATGGATTTCTTAGGTATGCTAATGGGAGCAGCTTTTTCACATAATTTTGCTTTAGCAGCTAGTCCAAGCGGTCCAACTATTAATGGAAAAATTGCAGTTGTAATTGGATTGGTCATAGTAGCTATTATCGCATATTGTAATACAGAGGAAATTTCATTTTTTAGGAAAGGGGAGATCGATGGTGATAAAACAAATTGATACTAGGGGGTTGTCCTGCCCTCAACCTGTAATCAAAACAAAGAAGGGAATGCAAGAAAACCCTGAAGGTGTTGAGGTTATTGTAGATAATACTACGGCAAAGATTAATATTGAAAGATTTGCGAAGCTCTCTGGATATAAAGTAGAAAGCAGAAAAAATGATGCTGAATATGTTATTAAGGTGGAGAGGCAATAATGGAATATGTGGCTCTTTTTTTTACACAATCAGGTGCTATAAAGTACAATAGATTTTTGGTTAAAAGAGGTATTCAGGGAGAATTAAAACCTGTTCCCAGAAAGTTAAGCTCCAGTTGTGGCATTTCTGTTTGCTTTTTTTATAAAGGTGATGTAAGAATGCTTGTTAGCGAAGAGGTTAATAAAATTTATACAGTAAATAAGGGTATATATTCATTACAGTATAAGTCTGAAGATTAGCAAACAAAAACCACTTTCAAAAGTTAACTTTTGAAAGTGGTTTTTCTATTTTAAATAAATATTACTCTTACATATCATGACTTTGGCATTCTCCTGCTAAGGATTGTAAAATTTCACGAGCTTGTACTTCTTTATTTTCATTAGTTAAGGCTATCAAATAGTCACCGACTTCAATAATTGTATTTCCTTTAGGTATAATTTCTTTTTCGCCTCTCACAATACCTACCAGTAGACAATCTTTAGGCCATTGTATATCCTTTATCCTTTGGTGTTCAATTTGTGAACCCAAACAGACAACTGTTTCCAAAATAACTTTTGTATGTTTGTTCCCGGCATATTGAGAAGATTCTTTGTTTGTAAGAAGTCTCTCTAAAAGCGTATCATAGATGGGATGAGAATTCATAAGATCCGTAACAATATATGCCACTATAGATACGGTTGATAAAGTTAATAGGTGGGTGAAGGAACCGGTCATTTCGGTGATAAGTATACTGCCTGTTATTGGAGCTTTGATAATAGCTGAAAAATATCCTGCCATGGCAAGAACAACAAAGTTATTTATATATTGCGGATCAACATTAAAGTAATGATTAGTAATGTTACCATAAATATTACCTGTTAATGCACCTATAACAAGAAGAGGAAGGAAAATACCACCTGGGACGCCTGAACCGTAACTTAACATGGTAAATATAAATTTCACTATAACTAATACAATCAACATGGTGAGAGGAATGTTATTCGTGCTTAAAGAATTAACAAGATTGTGTCCTCCTCCGAGGACTTGGGGTAAAACAAAACCAAGAATTCCTGCCAGTATTAAAGGAAGCGCAGGTTTCATCTCTTGAAGTATAGGGAGCTTTTTATAGAAATCCAAAGTTTTAATAAGAGCTTTGTTAAAAAACACTCCTAAAATCCCCATTATTACACCCAACACTATTATATGAGGAAAATGATTAAGTGGTAAAGCAGGTAAAGCGTGAAAAGTAAAAATCGGTTTGTGACCAAAATATTGTTGAGAAATAAAGTCTGCAGTTAAAGAAGCAGCCATAGCGGATGATAAAACTATAGGAGAAAAGTTTTTGTGCATTTCTTCAAGAGCAAAAATAACCCCGGCTAAAGGAGCGTTAAAGGCGGCAGCTAATCCTGCACTGGCTCCACATGTGATCAGATATTTGTTTTCAAGTTTTTGCCTTCCCAGTGTGTATCCCATGCCTTGACCAACTGATGCACCAAGTTGAATAGAAGGGCCCTCTCTTCCAAGTGACAAACCAGCACCAATAGCAAGAATTCCTCCAAAAAATTTACCGATAATAACTCTTATCCAGTTTATCTTGAATTGATTGGAAAGTTGACCTTTTACTTGAGGAATCCCACTTCCGCTAATCATAGGTTCTTTCTTTACAATAACACCCAATAGATAGGAAATTAACAAAATACTTAAAAACAAAACAAAGATCCACCACTTAGATGTTTTGTGTAATAGGAAAAAAATGTTATCTCTGATCACATCGGCTTTTTCGAGGGAAATTCTGTATAAAATAATAATGCCTCCGGATAATGCTCCGATGGCTATGCCTTCAAAAACTAATTTTAAGCGAAAATCCATCCAATGTTGAAGTATAGTACGAGTATTGCTGCTTGCTTTAAACATATTTGTGTAATCACCTTACAATTTCCAAAAATTTTAAAAACTATATATTATTTATATATGAATTATAACTCTTATTACCGAAGGATGCAATCAATGTAAGGTTCGTTAAATCTTCACGATAAGCAAGAACAAAAGAAATGAGACTTTTACTTTAGTAAGAGTCTCATTTCTTATCTTAATGAAAGCCTTCACTTTGTGCATAAATCAACTCATATTAACTGTATAAAATAACAGCTATGACTTCTAAAGGTTCATCTCCTGTGCTTTCAATAGAATGAGTTTCTCCTCCACCGGTTAAAGTTGCATCTCCAACAGATACTTCAAAGGAACTACCATTATCATCAACAAGTCCTTTACCTTTTAAAACATAAAATATTTCTTCATCATTTTCGTGAGGATGAATTCCAATGGAACATCCAGGATTCAATACTAACTTAGCAATAAGTCTAGCTGCTTTCCCATGTAGTTCATCTTTCTTAAAAATGTGGTTAACTTCAACGTGTCCCTTTCCTCCTCTCATTTGTTCTCTAATTTCTTTAATCATTTCATCAGCTTTTCTAAGCATAACGTTACCTCCTAGTAAATGTTTATTTGGATTCTAATTAAATTATAGATGGAAAGAAATGATAATAGCAATATTGAAAAAAATAATATTTGCGTATAATTTTGTGGCAGAAAATGTTTTAACATGTTAGAACATTTTCTGCCACAAAATTAAAAATGAACTGGCATGCAAATTGCTTAATTTTATTAATGAAGTTTTTTGGCAGGAATGGTGAGTGTAATATTATTGCAAAATTAATAATGATAGGTGTTTGGAACAGGAGGTACAGTTAAGATGGCAATTGATTTACATGTACACACCACTGCAAGTGGTGATGGTGATTTTTCACCCAAGAAAGTTGTAGAAATAGCGAAAGAGAAAAACATTCAGGCTATAGCTATTACAGATCATGACACTATAAATGGGGTGGAAGAAGGATTGCTTTGGGGTAAAAGACACGGCTTAGAGGTAATACCGGGTTGTGAGTTTTATACAGAGGATATGGGAAAATGGCTTCATCTTTTAGGATATTTTATTGATTATAAAAGCCAAGAGCTTAGTAAATTTACTGAAAAAATTGAAGAAGAAAGAAAAAAAACTGTAAGGAAACAGATGGATAAATTAAAGAAAGCTGGATTATTTTTAGAACTTGGGGATTTATACAAGTCCAATTTAAAACCTATGTTTCATAATTATGCCAATGTTATTTTTGCTGATTCTCGCAATAAAGATAATGACTTGGTTAAGAAGTATCTTGAAAAAGAAAATCCTATAGTAAGTTTTTGTATGGATTGGTTAGTACCTGGAAAACCTTTCAATGCGTATCAGTACACTCCTAAGGCTAGTGACATTATAAAATTAATAAAAAATATAGGGGGGGTTCCGGTTTTAGCACATCCCGGGGCATTACTTAAAGAGGAAGAGGATTATATTATTGATGATTTAATGTTTTTGGGTCTTGAAGGAATAGAGATCTATACAAGTTGGCACAATGAAAGAAATGAAGAGCATTATAACAAATATTGTCTTGGGAAGGACTTAATCATTACTTGTGGCAGTGATTTTCATGGAAGCTTAAAGCCCAAGGCAAAAATGGGTGAAATAAAACATAATACTTATGATGTTGTGGAAGAACTAAGAAAGAGAAGTAATTAAAAAGTAAAAAGCAATAATTAATTTAACATTTACAACCACTAGTTGGCATGGTTCTTGCATTTTTAAATATTAGTGAAAAGATGTTTTTGTAATGATGAGATGATGGAACAAGGAGGAAAAAATTATGTTAAAAGGTGTTGCAGCATCTCCTGGGATAGAAATTGGCAAGGTTTATGTGTTAAAGGATCAAGAGATTACTATTAATACAAATATTGTACCCCAGGAAAAAGTAGAAGAAGAGGTAGAAAAATTCGACAGTGCTGTTAAGGATTCTCATGATCAGCTTGAACAAATAAAAGAAAAGGCTGAAAAAGAATTAGGCAAAGAGAAGGGAGAAATATTTGCGGCTCATTTAATGATTTTAGATGATAACGTATTTTTAAATGAAGTGAGAGAAAAAATAAAAAGCAACTGTGTAACTGCAGAAAATTCTCTTTCCCAAGTAGTTGATAAATATGTGGCAATGTTTAATGGTATGGAGGATGAATATTTAAAGGAAAGAGCAGCAGACATTAAAGACATTAGTATTAGGATCTTAAAAAACATTTTGGGATTGGATATAAAGTCATTAGCTGAAATTGATGAAGAAGTAATATTGATAGCAAAAGATCTTACTCCTTCTGATACTGCTCAAATGAACAAGGAAATGGTTAAAGCATTTGCAACTGATATGGGAGGAAGGACTTCTCATACGGCTATTATGGCAAGGTCTTTAGAAATACCTGCTGTTGTTGGACTAATAGATATCTCAAAAAAAGCAAAAGATGGAGAGCTTGTAATTATAGACGGAAATAAGGGCGAGGTTCTTGTTAATCCAGATGATTTAACTTTGAAGGAATATAAAAGATTACAAGATGAATACTATCATTATGTTGATGAATTAAAAAAACTAAAGGATAAACCTTGCCAAACAAAAGATGAGAAACGCAGAGTGGATATAGCGGCTAATATTGGTACTCCTAAAGATTGCGAGGGTGCATTAAATAATGGAGCTGAAGGAATCGGTCTTTACCGGACAGAGTTTTTATATATGGATCGTTCCAGTCTTCCTACAGAGGATGAGCAATTTGAGGCATATAAAGCGGTAGCTGTGGCTATGTCGCCACGTCCGGTTATTATTCGCACTTTAGATATTGGTGGAGATAAAAAGCTGTCTTATTTAGAAATGCCCAATGAAATGAACCCTTTTCTAGGTTGGAGAGCAATAAGACTTTGCTTGGATCGTAAAGATATTTTGAAGACACAATTAAAAGCGATTTTAAGAGCCAGTCATTATGGAAAGCTTCGTGTAATGTATCCAATGATTTCTAATGCAGAAGAAATAAGAAAGGCTAATGCAGTTCTTCAAGAAGCTAAGGATGAATTGGATAAGGAAGAAGTACCTTATGATAAAAATCTAGAGGTAGGAATAATGGTAGAAATACCATCTGCTGCGGTTATTGCGGATATTTTAGCCAAAGAGGTTGATTTCTTTAGCATTGGGACGAATGATTTGATTCAATATTCTTTAGCAGTTGATCGTATGAATGAACATATCTCGTATTTGTATGAACCTCTTCATCCTGCAGTATTGAGATTAATAAAGAATGTAATTGATGCTTCTCATGAAGCAGGAAAATGGACAGGAATGTGTGGAGAGATGGCAGGAGATTTGGCTGCTACACCAATTTTATTAGGAATGGGACTTGATGAATTTTCTATGAGTGCTGTGTCTATTCCTAGAGTGAAGAAAATCATACGTTCTATGACTTATGAGGATGCACAAGAAGTAGCTCGAAAAGCACTTGGTATGGACAAGCCGGAAGAAATCAAAGAATTAGTAAAATGCTTTTTAAATAAAGTTACTAATTAATTTTATGTTAAAAAAATCATGATGGAAAGGGGTTGATAAAAAAGTTTTAACATTGAATTTTTTACAAAAAGAAAGGGGAGGAAAATGGGAAATATAAGTTTGCAAATTGATGAAGATCTAGCATTGCTAAATTTTGAAGCTAAGGATAGTACGGAAGTAATAAAAGAATTGGGTAAAAGGGTTTTAGCAAAGGGTTATATAGAAGAAGAATTTATTGAAAAGCTTTTGGAACGCGAAGAAAATTTTCCTACAGGATTAGAAACCGCTTGTCCTTTCGCAATACCTCATGTAGGAGGATTTTGTAATACATCTTTTCTATCTTTTGCAGTTTTAAAAGAACCAGTAATATTTAATGCTATGGATGGGTCTGGAAAAGAACTAAGTGTACGTTGTGTGTTTATGTTTGGAATTACAGATCCTCAAGGGCAAGTAGAAGTACTTAAAAAATTCATATTTGCTTTTAGAGAAGAAGAAAATCTAAAAAAACTTCAAGAGATGACGGATGCTAAGGAAACATTAAAATATCTCAAGTCTTTATTAGGAGATGGTTTAGAAGTAAAAACAATAGGGGAGGTGGTTGAGAAAAACTGATCTTGGATGGGAGGTGTTGGAAGCAATAATAATTTTATTAAATTTAGAGGGGGAAAATTAAAATGGTTAGATTAGTAGTTGCATGTGGAGGCGGAATTTTTACAACGACAATGGTTTCGGATCAGGTTAAAGATATTATGAAAAAGGCTGGTATTCAATGTACTGTAACACCAGCAAAATTAACTGAAATTGCAGGAATCGCAGATGCAGACTTAATCATTGTAACGGGTAAATTCGGAACTAAAACTAATAATGTTGCTAATACTCCTATTATTATTGGTATGTCTTTGGTTACTGGGGTAGGGAGTGAAAAATTTGCTGAAGAATTAGTACAAAAAGTAAAAGAGATAGAGGAGGCTAAATAATATATGGAAACATTAAAAATGGTAATAGACCTATTTGGTCCTACGATTTTTGTACCTGTTGTAGTTTTTATATTGAGCATATGTATGAAAGTACAAGCGAACAAAGCTTTCCGTGGCGCTTTGATGATGGGTATTGGTTTAACAGCATTTAATATTATTCTTGGTGGATTAATGGGTTCGTTGGGACCAATAGTAACTGAAATGGTAAATAGTACAGGTGTTAATTTACCAGGTATTGATATTGGTTGGCCTGCTGCTTCAATCATTTGCTATGCTAACTATATTGGATTGTTCTTTATACCTTTTGGTTTAGTATTTGATTTGGTTTTATTTATGACAAAATGGACAGATACGTTTCATCCTACAGATATTTGGAACTATTATTTCTTCATATTCTGGGCTGCTATTGTACAGATAGTTACTGGTAGCTTCTGGATGGGCGTTGCCGCAGGTATGCTTTTGAATTTGTATCTCTTGCTTTTGTCCGACTGGATTGCACCTGCTATGGAATGTTTTTATGGTTATCAGGGTGTTGTTTCCACTTGCTATTGTTCTGTTAACTCAGTACCATTTACAATTCTTATTAAATGGATATTGAAAAAACTTAAACTTGATAAGATAACCTTGAATCCTGAACAAATTAGAGAGAAGTTTGGATTTTGGGGTGAACCGGTTACTATGGGTCTTATGATAGGACTTGTAGTTGCTATTGTTGCAAAATGGCATAATCTTGGATCTCTTGAAAACTGGGCTACAATCTTAAAAACAGGTATCGTAACTGGTGCTGTTATGGCAATTTATCCATCAGTATCTGGTTTGTTCGTAAAAGGTTTGATTCCAATTACCCAAACATTGAATGCTAGAATGAGAAGTGGGGAAATGACAAGAAAAAATATGTATATTGCTATTGACCCAGCTGTATTCTTTGGTGAAGAATCCACATTGGCAACTGGTTTGATTCTTATTCCTGTATTCTTAGCATTTGCAATTTTATTACCAGGTAACATAGTGTTGCCTTTAGCCGACCTTCCTGCATTACCATTCATGGTAATAGGTATTGTAACAGTTATGGAAGGAAATATATTTGGATCAGTTATTGCTGGCGTTTTATGGTTAGGTATTGGTCAGTTGATGAACTCCGAAGTTGCTCCAATATTTACAGAAGCAGCTAAGTCAGTTGACGCCATTCCTGCTTCTGCCGGTGATGCATTGGTTACTTGCTTATTAGTAGGTCATAATCCTTTTGGTTGGATAGTATATAAAGCATTCGCTATGCCAGGTGCTGCAAAATTCATGGCAATTGGTGCGTTAGTTTTGATTTATTTTGTTGCATACTTTGCATTTCAGAAAAACCGCAAAGCATGGCAGTTGGCAGCTGGTGCAAATGAAGAGTATTTTGAAGAAAAAGAAGCTATTTGGAAAGAAGCTCAAAACAAGAAGAATGCTTAAGTATAATCTTGTAAGTTATATGGTATAACGTAGTTAATTAATAATTGTATTCTTGAAAGTTAAAGATGGGGTGACCGGTGTTTATAACGATAATTTGTTATGAAGCGATCCGGCACCCTTTTCTAAAGAAATGTATTGTTTGGTAAAAAAAATTCGAAGTATAGTCATAAAAGGAGACGTTAAAAATGAAGAAAATTGCTAGTTTAGTTACAGCAGATTATAGTGAAAAAGGAATAAATGATTTAAAAGAATTTTTGGATGTTGAATATAATAATTGGCAGGATCAAAAAAAACCTTTTAGTCAAGAAGAATTAAAAGGTATGGTTCAAGGTAAAGAAATACTTGTTGTTGAAATGACAGAGGTTCATAAAGAAGTTATTGATGCTAATCCTCAATTGAAAATTATTGCGTGTTGTCGTGGTCTTAGGGGTGACGATCCTACGATTGATATTCCTACTTGTAACGAAAGAAATATTCCTGTTTTATTAGCACCTGGCAGAAACTTAAACTCAGTTGCAGAATTCACTTTACTACTAACGTTAAATATAATGAGAAAGGTTCGTCCTGCAATAAATTGGTTTTATAACAGTGAATGGAAAGAATGGTTGGATTTCTACACAACCTTTAGAACTGGAGAAATCCAAGGTAGAACTGTTGGTTTAATGGGTTTTGGTAATATAGGAAAAAGAGTTGCTAAATTATTCAATGCCTTTGGTGCTAAAGTAATAGCTTATGATCCATTCATAACCGATTTGAACGTATTTAAAGAAAATAATGCGGAAAAAGTGGATGCGGAAACACTCTTTAAGACAGCTGATATTGTGTCACTACACATGAATGTAAATGAAGATACAAAAGGATTTATTAATGAAAAACTTATTGGTTTAATGAAACCAACAGCTTTTCTTATCAATTCAGCTCGTGCTGCTATTGTTGATAGAGATGCACTTTATAATGCTTTAAAAGATAAGAAAATTGCAGGTTATGCAACTGATGTGTATCATGCAGAACCATGTAATCCTGAGATTGAGCCTATGCTAAATTTTGATAATTTTTTTGGTACACCTCATTTAGGCGGAACGGCCGTTGAAGTTGTTGCTAATCATTCCGAAATGGTTGTTAATGATCTTAAAAGACTTTTGAATGGTGAAAAACCAAAGTTTATTGTTAATCCTGAAGTTTTACCAGCTTTTCAAGAAGTATTAAAAACCATGAAATAATAATGAAATGCAAAACTAATGAAGATAGGACGAGTGAAAAATGAAGGAATATACAAAAGAGGATATCATAAACAAGTGTGCACAATGTTTTGATAACGGTTACGGATTTGCTTGTATTGAATCAGTTGTCTTAGGATACAAAGAATATTTTGGTATTGAAGATGATATTATTCCTAAAATTGCTACGCCTTTTGGCGGGGGAATAGCTGGTAATGGGCTTACTTGTGGTGCACTAATTGGAGCTATAATGTGTCTTGGAATGAAATATGGTCGTACTGATAAGGAAACAGACAGAAAGATACTTTATCAGAAGGTCGATAATCTTTTGAAAAAATTTCAAGATTATTATGGGACACTTAATTGTGGCGAAATTAGAATGATATCCCCCATAGTATATAAGGATCCTGTAAAACTAAAGAAAATCAAGGATTGTTATCATGAAAATGTATGCAATGAATTAGTAGAAAATGTAGCTGAATGGTTAGCAGAAGAATTAGAAATCTAAGTTTAGAGGGAGGAGAAAAAATGTTAGAAGAAAAATTTGTAATACAAAACAAAACAGGATTGCATGCAAGACCTGCCTCACTATTTGTTAAGAAGGCTAGTAGTTTTAAAAGTAGCGTTAAGTTAATAAAAGACGATAATGAAATTGATGCTAAGAGTATGCTTTCTGTTTTGACACTTGGAGCGGGTCAAGGTTCAACCATAAAAATAGTGACCGATGGTGAAGATGAGCAAGATGCTATGAATGAACTAATTAAGTTATTGCAAGATGTTGAGGATTAATTTGAAATATTTTTCACGTTTAAGAGAAATAACTTTCAATATTGATAGTTATTGAGATTGGTATATTATTATAAATGTAAGAGCAAGATAAACTGTGATTTGATAAAATTTAATTTGATAAAATTTAATGTAGGATGTGAAACGGTTGGAAGCAGAAGTTTATAATCAGTCAACGTTTATAATTTTGAAAGCAGCGTATCTCTATTATATAAAAAACAAATCTCAAAATGAAATTGCAGATGTTTTGAATATTTCTGTTCCAACTGTTTCACGTTTAATAAAAAAAGCAAAAGATGAAAAAATAGTTGAATTTGTAATTAGAGATCCATATTTAGAATGTATAGATCTTGAGGAAAATTTAAAAAAAGAATTTAATCTTAAGGATGTTGTGATTGCCCCCATACCTAATCTTAATACGGATAAAGAAGGTATGGTAGAAAATATAAGAAAGCTTGTTGCTCTTGAGGGTGCACGATATATTCAAAGAATCATAACAGAAGATGATGTTTTAGGAGTTAGCTGGGGGCAAACAATGTATCACTTGATTCACTACTTAAATCCTTGTCAGAAAGTAAATGGTACTTTTGTTACGATGCATGGTAGTATTTCAGGATTAAAACAAGAGTTGGATGTAAGGACGCTTGTTTCTAGAATGAGCATGGTGTTTGGAGGAAGAAATTATTCGCTTTTAAGTGAAGCTCTTTTAAGTAATGCAGGCGTTGTTAAATCAATGAAAAAAGAAAAAAATGTAAGTGCGGTCTTTGAAATGTTTAATAAAATAACAATATCTTTGAGTGGTATAGGCTCATTTTATCCTGAACCTGATTCATTACTCTGCAGATCTAAATATTTGTCAAAGGAAGAAATAGAAATACTGCAAAGTAAAAATGTAGTTGGAGATATTGTTATGAGATATTTTGATAAACAAGGCAAAGAGGTTAATAGCAACTTTAAAGAACGTACTATGGGGATAGATTTTGAAACTTTTAAAAATATAAAAAAGAAAATTTCGGTAGTTTCGGGAGAAACAAAAACACATACGGTTTTATCTGCATTAAAAGGCGGGTTAATTGATGTGTTGATAACAGATTATAAGTTGGGTGAATCAATATTAAAGGCAAATGCTGATTAAAGGTTATATCTTCAGAAAATCTTTGGTCAAGGGCCCGGCTAAAGATTTATGATAGCTATAAAAAATCAAAAACTTGGGGAGGTTACAAAGATGTATATTGATCCTATTTTTATGCAGTTTCCAGACGGTATTGAGAGAGAAAAATTCATTATCGCTACCTACTATGTACAGACACCACGTGATATGGAAGCAGTTAAATATGCTTGTGCAATTGCAGTTGAACAGACTTGCGGCACTTGGGTTGCTGTACCTGGTGAGACTCCTGAAGTTAGAGAAAAGCACTTAGGACGTGTAGTGGGAATTTATGAAACACCAGCTTTTGTTAATGATTTACCTGAATCAGTTAAAGAAAGACAATTCATCATAAGAATAGCATTCCCTGTTGGTAATATAGGTGCGCAGTTTGCAATGATGATGACTTGTGTTTTAGGAAACGTTTCTTATATGGGTAAATTAAAGTTAATGGATCTGGAATTCCCTGAAACTTATCTAAAACAATTCCAAGGTCCAAAATTCGGTACTCAAGGTATTCGTGACTTGTTAGGAGTACAAGACAGACCTCTTCTTAATAACATGATTAAGCCTTGTACTGGTTTGAGCGCTAAACAGACTGGTGAACTTGCTTATCAAGTTGCTTTAGGTGGCGTTGATATTATTAAAGATGATGAGCTTACAGCTGATCAGCCTTATTGTCCATTAGTTGATAGAGTTAAAGAGGTTATGAAAGCTATAAAAGCTGCTGATGCAGAAAAAGGCGAAAAAACTCTTTATACTTTCAACATTACTTCACCAACTCAAAATATTAGAGATAATGCTCTTCGTGCTATAGATGCAGGAGCTAATGCATTGATGGTTAATACATGGACAATCGGTCTTGATGCTGCAAGAATGTTAGCCGAAGATCCTGATATCAATGTTCCTATTCTTTCACATCCAGATTTACAAGGTGCAATGGCAGTTTCTGATTACTCTGGAATGTCTGTTGTACTTGCAAATGCAAAATTACCTCGTTTAGCTGGTCTTGATATGGCTATAATCTTAAGCCCATATGGTAAGTTCCCATTCACTATGGATGCATTTGTTCAAGATAGCTTTGCAATGACTAGTCCTTGGAAAAATATTAAACCTATGATGCCTATGCCTGGTGGCGGAACAACACAGGGTCATATTGAAGAGCTTTATAAGAAATATGGTAAGGACGTTATTATTGCAGCCGGTGGCGGTGTAATAGGTCATCCTATGGGAGCTGTTGCTGGTGGTAAAGCCTTTAGACAGGGTATTGATGCAGTAGTTAAAGGTTCTACTTTGAAGGAAGCTTGTCAGGATCCAGCAAATAAGGAATTGAAATGTGCTATAGATGCTTGGGGCATTTATGGTGAAAAGAAAATCTTTGACCTTAAATAATAATTAAAATAATGATTTAATTAGATTTGATTTTGGATATAATAATCAACGTAGCTTTATATGTGGTATAAAATATAACAATAGTTGTAGTTTAGACATATTTATGAATGCGGTTTTGCTTATAGCAATGTTGATAGTTAGATATCTAGATATGGGCAAAGAGCTTGGTTAGTTAACCAGCTCTTTGCTTTTAATAATAAGTTTGATGAGAATGAACAATCATATAATTGAATATACAAATATTACAATTGATGTTTTTATATTATAATGGTAATATAAATTAGAATATCGTTATATACAAATAAGGGGTGTTTATGTATGCTATTGGAACAGCAACGAAAAAAAATCATTTACACGGCTAAAAAGTCGCAGGAAATGGGTTTAATACCTTTAACATTTGGAAACTTTAGTTTGCGTGATAAAGAGACGGGTTATATTTGTATTACACCAAGTGGTATGGATTATCAGGAATTGAAACCTGAAGATATTGTTGTCGTTGATGCAGATTGTAATGTCATAGATGGGGAAAGAAAATTTTCTATTGAGACGCCAATGCATTGTATGGTATTTAGAAATCGTCCTGATGTAAACGGTATTTGTCATACTCATTCAGTATTTGCAACGGCATGGGCATCTACTAACAATTGTCTTCCTGCTGTGGTAGCGGAGTTAGTAGCTTTAGTTGGAGGCACAGTTGATACTGCTCCATATAGACCAATGGGCTCGGTTGAATTAGCGGAAGTAGTTACGGAAACATTAAAAGATAAGTATGCTGTTTTAATGGCGAATCATGGCTTACTTGCTGTTGGACCAGATATAGAGACTGCTTTTGTTAATTCAGTAATAGTTGAAGAAGGGGCTAAAACAACTTATTATGCTAGTAATATTGGTAAGGTTAATATAATACCGGAAGAAGATTGTAAAATGCTTAGACAGTGGGTTATAGAAAAATATGGGCAAAAGTGAGATATAGATAAGATGAATTTTCATTAATTAAATTGATAATATTAAGTAGCATACGTATTGTAAGGGGAAATGAAAATGCAGAATAAATTAATAAAAATTATGAATGAAGAAGATAAGAAAAATCCCCTTACGGATGATCAATGTGCAAAATTGTTGTTTCTTAATAGAAGTGAAGTAACTCAACTTAGGCAATCGTTGGATATACCTGATTCAAGAGAGCGAAGAAGGTCGCTTCTCATTGAAGAGATCAAGAAGATTGTAAAAAAACAACCAAGTTTGTCTGAACGCAATTTAACAGTAGAGATAAATAAGCTAGGCTTTGAAATATCAAGATATAGTATAGCTAAGCTTTTAAAGGATTTACAATTGACGCTTGAAAAGAAATCTGTAAAAGAGAAAAGAAAAGAAAAAACTGTTTGCATAAAAGAAGACGAGAAGTCTGATTTTATAAATGTAAAAGTTGAAGAGGAAGCTGATCCTTTTGCAACAATGATTGGTTGTAATATGAGCTTACGTGTAAAAGTAGAACAGGCGAAGGCGGCTGTATTATATCCTCCTAATGGATTGCATACCTTAATTGTTGGAAATACAGGTGTAGGGAAAAGCGAGCTTGCTGAGTGTATGTATAAGTTTGCTTTGAAAACAAAGGGAATAGTAAATAAAGAATTTCCTTTTGTAATTTTTAATTGTGCTGATTATGCCGAAAATCCTCAACTTTTGTTAGCTCAGCTTTTTGGTTATAAAAAAGGTGCATTTACCGGGGCTGAGAATGATAGGGATGGTTTGGTTGCTAAAGCAGATGGTGGAATATTATTTCTTGATGAGGTTCATAGATTACCACCGGATGGACAGGAAATTCTTTTTCAGTTAATAGATAAAGGGAAATATAGGCGCTTGGGTGAGAATAATGTTTATCATGAAGCAAAAGTAATGATAATTGCCGCAACTACGGAAGATATCGAAAAGAAATTACTTGGGACATTTAGAAGAAGAATTCCTATGGTTATTGAACTTCCTCCATTATTAACAAGACCTGTTGAGGAACGGTTGGGTATAATAAAAATGTTTTTCAAAAAAGAAGCGGCTAGAATAAACAAAGAAATTGTTGTTAGCTATAATGCGCTTAGGACATTACTGATTTATGATTGCGTGGGTAATATAGGTCAACTTCGTTCGGATATTCAGGTTGCTTGTGCGAGGGGATTTTTGTCTTTTGTAGCTAAGGGGAATCAGCAGAATAGAATTAGTGTGGATTTTGAGGAACTACCAGTTCATGCAACGAAAGGACTAATAAATACACAGTGGAATAGAACCCAGGTGGAAAAGTTTGTAACAAGTGAGTTGGTTTTTAAACCGGGTATAGTTGAAATTGAGCAAGAAACAAAAGAGGATTTGTATACATTTCCTAATGAAATATATAAAAACATTGAAGAACAATATCAAAAATTACAAAAGCATGGACTTACTGATGAGGTAATTAATAGAATTATTGGAGATGACCTTGATGCTAAGGTTAAAAATATTATAAAGCAAGTTGAAAAGAATAAACACAAATACCTTGAACAAGATTTAACAACTATTGTAGGTCCTGAAGTAGTGAATTTAGTGCATGAAATGATAAAAAAAGCACAATCTGCCCTTGGTAAAATTGATGATACGTTGTTTTATTGTTTGGCTACTCATTTGAATGCAACGTGTGAAAGGATTAAAAGTGGGAAGAGTGTAAGTAATCCTAAATTAGAAAGTGTAAAATTGGATTATGCTAAGGAATTTAGTATTGCCACAGAAATGGCTTCTCTCACTTATTATTATTTGGGATTTGATCTTCCTGAAGAGGAAATTGGTTTTATAGCTATGTATTTAAGGACGCTTGCAAATAAGAATGTAGATCCCAAAAATACCATTGGAATAGTCGTTATTACACATGGTCATGTAGCTGAAGGTATGGCTAACGTAGCAAACAGACTTTTAGGGGTTGATCATGTGCAAGCAGTTGAGTTGTCACTTGATGAAAAGCCTGAAGCTGCTTATGAAAGAACCTTGGAAGGTGTAACTAAAGTAGATCGGGGAAAGGGTGTTCTTTTGCTAGTGGATATGGGGTCGTTATCCGCTTTTGGCAATTTTATTACTAAAAAGACGGGTATATTGACTAGGACGGTCACTCGAGTGGACACGCTTATGGTAATTGACGCAGTACGCAAGGTTTTATTGCCGGAAGCAGATGTTAGCCAAATAGCAGATTCTCTTATTAAAGAAAAAGGCATGAAAACTTATTCTTTTGAAGATACAATTCCTTCAGTTATAGACAAACCAGCTATAATTAGTCTTTGTTTGACGGGGGAGGGTACAGCTAAGCATATTGAAAAATTAATAAAAGATAAGGTTCATACTGTAAATGAAAATATTAAAATAGTAACACTTGCAGTTCTTGACGAGCAAGATATTTTGGAGCAAATAGATAAATTACGTCATAATATGAATGTCTTGGCTGTTATAGGTACAGTCAATCCAGGACATACGGATATAACCTTTATATCCTCGACAGAGATAATTAAAGGGACAGGGCTTAGTAAACTTTTAGATATTATAAAGATAAAATATGGAAGAAATAATCCTACTACCTATATTGAAGCGATTAATTCGGTATTCAATGAAGATTTTGTTGTAGTGAACAAAGATGTGAAAAGTAAATTTGAGGTTATTAAAATACTGTCAGATATATTAGTAAACAAAGGATGTGTTTCACCGAACTATATTACGGGAGTTTTGGAAAGGGAAGTAATTGGCTCAACGGTTATTGATGATTGCTTGGCTATACCTCATGGTTATAGTGAAGATATAATATTTCCTGCTGTTGGGGTGATGACTCTCAAAAACCCAGTGGAATGGTATGAGGGGATTAAGACTTCTTTGGTGTTTCTTTTAGCTTTAAATGAGAGTTCAAAAGATGAATTTCAGAGGATATATAAGGTAATAAAACACAAGGATATCGCTAAAAAGCTGGAGAAAGCTCAAAATGCTAGGGAAATTATGAGTATCATAGAGGGTTTACAGTAATTTTAAAATATATTAAAACAAGAGGAGGAAACAAGGATGGACATTAATATGAAAGAAAGTGTAATAAGGGCTGTTGAATATATGGCTATATCAGCAAAGACAGCTCCCAAAGCTAAAGGAAGTGACTTCATAGGGATAAAAATACTTACAGGTGATGAAATAGAAAATCTCGCTGATGCTATGTTAGAGTATGGAGTAAATAAGGGAAAGCAAAGTTATTACCGTGATGGGGAGAATGTAAGAAACTCTGATGCTGTATTACTTTTATCTCTTGAAAATTCCACAAAACCGACAGGGTTGAATTGTGGGGCGTGTGGTTTGAATAGTTGTGCAGAGTTAAAACCTCAAGATGGTAAAGAATTTGCTGGTCCTTTATGTGCATGGAGATTATTGGACTTGGGCGTTGCTTTAGGTTCAGCCGTTAAAACAGCCAGTACGTTCAATTTGGATAATCGTATTATGTACAGAGCCGGTGCGGTGGCAAGATATACAGGCATCATGGAAGGTCAAATTGTTGTAGGAATTCCAGTTTCTGTTACTGGGAAGAACATTTATTTTGATAGAAAGTAGTTATTGAATAAATATGATTATAAGACAGGTTATGATTGAGAATAAGTTAGGGTTACATGCACGACCTGCTGTGATGTTTGTAAATACCGCAAGTAGTTTCAAGTCCTCGGTTTTTTTGGAAAAAGACAATCAGAGTTTAAATGCTAAGAGTATTATGTCTGTTTTATCTGTTGGAATAAGTCAGGGAACCAAGATATGCTTGATTATTGAAGGCGAAGATGAAGAACTAGCTGATAAGGCTTTGGTTTCTTTAATAAAATCAAATTTCGGAGAGAAGTAAAAAATCCTTAGTGACCAAATGGTCACTAAGGATTTTTTGCTTAAAGTATTTAGTAGCAACAACCTCCACCAAGAAATCCTGGGAAGAGTAAAAGAAGAAGAATTACTAAGAAAAAGACACTAAATCCACGTCCTCCTCCGAAACCATAACCATATCTTTGTTCAGTTTCAGCCATTAAAAACGACCTCCTTTTTTATAGTAGGTTTAATCCCAATATATATTATGCTTTTTTAGGATAAAGGTGACTTACATAAAGATAAAAATCTTTTTTGTAAAATTAAAAAATAGAATTCCATTTTAAACAAATGTATAGTAAAATGTAAAAAGAAGTAATATAATAAAGAAAATAAGTAAATATTGGAGACATGAGGTTATGTTAGATAAAATCAATCTTGCCCTACTAGATAAGGATAAGGACTATCTTAATAGTTTTGTGGAGTATGTGGCAAGTACAAAATCACAGAAGTTACAAGTAATAGCCTTTACAGAGTACAAGTATTTACTTAATTATTTATCAGAAGGTCAAAAGCAAGTAGATGTTTTATTGGTAAGTAGAGATTTTTATAAAGATGTTTCTTCTAATTGTAGTGGTGTTATTATACTTTTGGATGATGGAAAGGCCGAAGTTTGTACTCGCTATAAAAATATAATTAATAAATATCAGTATGGCGATAAGCTTACTGCGGAAATCATGAGCATTTTTTCTAAAAATACCGTTGCTAATTATAACTTTGATTTTGATGAGAAAAAGACAAAGATAATTGGGGTATATTCTCCTGCTGGTGGGACAGGTACAACCACAGTAGCGGTCGGTGCAAGTATTCAATTAGCATGGGAAGGTAAGGATGTATTTTATTTAAACTTAGAAAATATGCCTTCAACGCCGTTGTATTTTACAGGTGAGCAGAATGATAATCTTTCAACAATACTTTATTTTATTAAAAGTAAAGCTAAAAACCTAGCAATAAAATTAGATGGGGCAAAATGTGTAGATCCTTCGTATAAGATTCATTATTTTTTACCGCCGGATAGTATTTATGATTTTAATGAGGATGTTTCTAAAGAAATCATTACCTTATTGAGAGAGTTAAAGGGAACAAATCAATACGACAAAATAATTGTAGATATGTCTTGCGAAATTAATAAAAATAATTTAGCGGTATTACAGTATTGTGATGAAATTATTTTAGTGCTTGAACAAGATAAAACGTCTGAAATAAAGTTACAGTGTATGTTAAAGGAATTACGATTGCTTAGTCCTAAAAACAATTGTGAAATAATAGAGAAGTTTCATCTTGTTGTAAATAAATATTCAGCTGATACCATGTGGGATGAAGGAAAATTGAAAATTAGTGAAAAAGAGTTGTTAATAAAAATCCCGTGGGTTGAGAATTTAACTACGTTTAAAGAGGGGCTTTGTAGATTGGATATGAATTCAGAATTTGGAAAGGCAATATATCAAATGCTGTTAAATATTTAATGAGGATAAAAGGGGATAGCTATGATGGAAAGTGAGATTAATTATGATTTAGCAAGAGATATTAAGAAAAAGATTAGTGAAAATATTGACCTAAAGAAAGATCTGTCCGATGAAGAAATAGAAGAAATAATAACCAGAGCGGTATTTGAAAAATCTCGGGAAACGTACATAAGTGTTGCTGAAAAAAAGCTTTTAATAAGATATATATTTAACGCTATGAGAAGGCTCGATATAATTCAACCACTTATTGATGACAAATCTGTGACAGAAATAATGATTAATGGGGCAGAGGATATATTTATTGAAAGAAATGGGAGGATAAACAAGCTTGAAATGGTTTTTGAAAACAAAGGAAAGCTAGAGGATGTAATTCAATCTATTGTTTCAAAGGTAAATAGAACTGTAAATGAGGCATCTCCTATTGTAGACGCTCGTCTCCAGGATGGTTCTAGGGTAAGTGTGGTACTTCCGCCTATAGCACTTAATGGCCCTATTCTTACTATTAGAAAGTTCCCGGAAAAGCCAATGACTATGGAACAATTTATTAAGTATGGATCTATTAGTGAGGAAGCGGCAAAAGCCTTGGAATTAATGGTAAAAGCTAAATATAATATTTTTATTTGTGGAGGAACAGGTTCAGGGAAGACAACCTTCTTAAATGCTCTTTCTAATTTTATATCTGAAGATGAAAGAATAGTTACCATAGAGGATTCGGCAGAGTTGCAAATTAATAATGTTAAAAATATTGTAAAAATGGAAACTAGAAATGCCAATACCGAAGGTAAAGGGCAAATAACAATACGTGATCTTATTAGAACATCTTTAAGAATGCGTCCTGATAGAATTATTGTGGGAGAGGTTAGAGGAGGAGAGGCCTTGGATATGCTGCAAGCGATGAATACCGGTCATGATGGTTCTCTTTCCACTGGACATGCTAATTCCTCCAAGGATATGCTTAGCAGATTGGAAACCATGGTGCTAACAGCTTCTTCATTTCCATTAGAAGCTATTAGACAACAAATTGCATCTGCACTTGATGTTATGGTGCACTTAGGAAGATTGCGTGATAAATCAAGAAGAGTTTTAGAAATCAGTGAAGTTATGGGATATGAAGATGGTGAAGTGAAGCTAAGACCGATTTTTGTGTTTAATGAACATGGGGAAATAAACAAAGAAAAAGTAGAAGGAACGTTGGAAAGAACAGAAAATCTATTTATGAACGATGTAAAGTTTAAAATGTCCGGTATTTCGGCGAAGGTTTGAGGTGAATATATATGCAGCTTGCATTAATGGTTATGGTCATAGGGGTAGTGTCCCTTACACTATATCTGTTTTTAGAAAAAGCAAAAGAAAGCAAAAAAAGAAAAAAAAGAAAAAAAAGCAAAGAAAACGTTGAACAAATAAGCAATACAAATACTGGAAAAATGCAAAAAGGTATCTGTGAAAACCAAAGCAGTAGTATAAGCAGTGACAGAAACACGAACGTGGAAGCCGCCAATAACCAAGCTCTTATAGATTATGATATCTACATAATGAGTAACAAAGAACGCTTGTTTTATATTTGTTTAGCAGCAACTTTTTTGTTCTTTGTTGCGTATGTTTTTTATAAAAGTATTTTTATTTCTGTATTTGCAGTGCCATTTGCTATCTTTTATCCAAAAATGAGGAATAAGGATATTGTAAGAAAAAGAAAAACAGAGTTAAGCTTACAGTTTAAAGAAGCTCTATACGCTCTTTCTTCTTCTTTAATTGCAGGACGATCTATAGAATCTGCTTTTAAGGAAGCTTTAAAAGATCTTACTTTAATCTATCCTGATCCAAACGCCTATATTATCAAGGAATTTGAATATATTACTCGTCGCATTGAAATGAATGAACCCATAGAAGATGTACTAAATGATTTCGCAGGTAGAGCGCATTTAGAGGACATTGATAATTTTGTAGATGTTTTCATTATTGGGAAAAGAACAGGAGGGAATATTATTGAAATCATAAAAAACACTTCTAATATAATTGGAGACAAGCTTAATATTAAACAAGAAATTGATACATTATTGGCAGAGAGAAAGTTCGAGCAAAAGGTTCTAAATATTATGCCCATTGCTATGATTTTGCTGCTAACTTGGACGACAGAGGATTATATGGCACCTGTTTTTGAAACGTTTGCAGGACGGATAGCGATGACTGTTGCTGTACTACTATTAGGATTAGCATATTTTATCTCAAAAAAAATCATTTCAATAGAGGTGTAGATTATGCTTAACATTATGTTTTTAGGGACAGTAATATTGTTGGG
>JAQUGH010000123.1 GCA_028684195.1 Clostridia bacterium
TAATAATTCTTGTTCTGATTTTTCCCCCATTGAATTTTCACAGGTAAAAGGGAGGATGATTGCCACCATTCCAAAAATAGGATGGTTAACCCTTATCATGAGAAGTAACGGAGAAATCCCCGAAGGAGTAGTAAATTAGGCGAACGATAGTTTAACGATAGTTTAACGATAGTTCAACAATGGTTCAGCAATGGTTTAAAAGCTCTGACCAACTGACCAACTGACCAACTAACAAGGGGTATTGTTTAATTTTAGAATAGAAAATGGAGATGAAAAAAATGAAAGAAAAAATCAATCATAAATTAAGAGTATTTTTAATAGCTTTATCAGCGGTTCTTTTAATAACTTTCTCAACTTTTCTTTTTTGTACTTGGAAATATCCCGGTACAGTGGAAGAGAAAATAACAAAATACCAATATACTCAAAAAGCGAATGTTGATTATGAGGTGGTTTTGAAGCCGAACATAGTGTATGACGAAAAGACGCTTGATATGGGACAAGTATATGTTACCAACTTTGTCGATCATATTAATACCACTGTGAACTATAAATTTAGTGGTGATAGAGAAGCTAATATTAAAGGTAATTATTCAGTTATTGCTAAGGTACAGGCTATCCAAAAAGAAGGAAAAGATGTAAAAATTGCTTGGAGTAAGGATTTTGTATTAGTACCGTTAAAAACGTTTAACGTTGAAAATAAGGAGATTAACCTAAATGAACAAATCCCTATTAACCTTAATACGTATGCCAAATTTGCTGAAAGGGTTAAAAAAACGACAGGAATCATGTCAAACATTATAATGACAATAGATTGGGATATTAAGGCGGAAGTTGAAACGGATGAGGGCGTTATTAAGGAAGAATTAAGTCCCAACCTAGTTTTGCCATTAGGTACAAACAGCTTTGAAATTGAGGGAGAATTAACAAAAGAAAAGGAAGGTGCTATTGAAGAAGTGCTACGGTCGACTGTACCTATGAATATGAACAAAGTGGGTTTCTTTGGTGCAGGAATAGGAATATCTATAATAACATTGGTGTTTTTGATATTTTTTGTTAAAGGGTATGCTCCTACTTTTTACGAGAAGGAAGTAAAACAAATTTTCAAAAAACACGGTGAAAAATTAGTTGCTCTTGATAATGAAATTACAATTAATCAAGAGGGATTAATATCTGTTAAATCAATAGAAGATCTAGTGAGGATTGCGGATGAAATATGCAAACCTATATATTATAAGAATGTAGGAAAAAACGACAAAAAAGGATTGTCATATTACGTAATTAGCGATTCCAGAATGTTTTCATTCAAATTAAAACCTACAAATAGCATTAACTGTTAAAACTGTTTGTTAAAATGATTTGCGGTAGTTTGGGGAGCAATTATTATTAATAATAATTGCTAAAGAAGGTGACAACAAAGAAAAACAAGGTGTATAATGGGCATATGCTTTTTACTTATTATTATATATTAGGAGGAATATCAAATGGAAAAAGAGGTAATGGATTTCAAAAGTTGTCTGAACCCAAGGCCGGATATATTAGTTTCATGTAGAGGTAAAGACGGGAAAGATAATGCATTAGCTGTTGGATATGCAGGAAATTGCGGTTATGCTCCACCAATGGTTATGGTAGCAATTGTACCTAGTCGTTATTCATATCCTATTATTAAAGAAACAGGTGTGTTTATTGTAAATTTGGTTACAGAAGAATTGAGAGAACAGTATGCTTATCTGGGAAGTCATAGTGGTCGTGATGGTGATAAGTTAAAAGAGTTAGGGATGAAAACGGGGGAAGGTGTAAAGGTGAATGCTCCTATACTTCTGGATTGTCCAGTTAGTATTGAATGTACTGTTGTGGATTCAATTAGAACAGGATCACATGAGATGTTTATTGGGAAAGTAGAATATATACATGCAAAAGAAGAATATATTGATGAAAACGGAAAAATAGATTTTTCAAATATAGATTTCTTGAAATTTAGGTAACACAAGTATAGTTGTTGGGTAATATAAAGGGAATGCAAATATTTTTAGTCCCATATAGATAAACGAAGAGATACCTTAGCTAATGAACTAGGGTATCTTTTTATATGATTGAATTGTATTATGAATACATAAGAAAATATGCTTGCAATTACATGTTATTATTACATATAATAGTAGCATTAGGTAGAAATAAAAATTCAAGGATATTAATGAGGAGGATTGAGATATGACTGCTACAGAATACGAAGGAAAAAAGGTTTATATTGTTGATACTACGTTACGTGATGGAGAACAAACTGCTGGCGTTGTTTTTGCTAACAGAGAAAAAATAGCAATTGCGAAGATGCTTTGCGAATTGGGCGTAGATCAAATTGAAGCAGGTGTCCCAGTGATGGGTGGAGATGAAAAAGAAACTCTGAAGGCGATTGTTAATTTAGGGCTTGATTCAAGTATTATGGCTTGGAATCGTGCTGTGATTGATGATATAAAACAATCAATAGATTGTGGCGTTGATGCCGTGGCGGTATCAATATGTGTATCAGATATTCATATTGAGTACAAATTAAAGTCAACCAGAGAAAAGGTTTTGGATCAGATAGCAAGGGCTGTGGATTTTGCAAAAAAGAATAATTTGTATGTTTCAGCTAATGCAGAAGACGCTTCTCGTGCTGATGAGGAATTTTTAGCATTGTATGCCAAAACAGTAAAGGAAGCAGGGGCGGATCGGTTACGCTATTGCGATACTGTTGGTATACTCTATCCTTATACGACTTACGAAAAAGTAAAGCGACTTATTGAAAAAGTTGATATTGATATAGAAATGCATATGCATAATGATTTTGGATTAGCTACTGCTAATACTCTTGCCGGATTAAGGGCTGGAGCGACTCATGCAGGGGTAACTGTAAACGGATTAGGCGAAAGAGCAGGAAATGCTGCATTGGAAGAAGTAGGTATGTCCTTGAAACATCTTCTGGGGTGTCCAATGTCTTTAAATACTAAAGGATTCTTGGAGCTTTCTCATTATGTTGCTGATGCTTCTGGGAGACCACTTCCTTTATCAAAACCGATAGTAGGAAAGAATATGTTTGCACATGAATCTGGAATTCACGCTGATGGAGCGATAAAAAATCCTCGTACATATGAGGCGTTTGATCCGGAGGAAGTTGGATTGATTAGGCAAATTTACGTTGGAAAACATTCCGGTAAAGCTACGATAAAGAATAAATTTCATGAATTTAATATGGAAATTTCTGATGAAGCAAGTGTTTTACTTTTAGAAGAAGTGAGAAAACATGCAATAGAATTAAAACGTCCTTTGTTTGATAAGGAATTGGTTCAGCTTTATCAAGATATTTGCAAAAAGAATTTAAATTGCAAATAGATATAAATGTAAGGATAGACATAATGCTTGCAAAGATAACTTACGAGGGAATATTTTATGAAGAAATAACAAGGGGGAAATGGTCGTGGCAAAAAATGTTGCAACCAAAATAATTGGAAATCATTTGGTTGAGGGAGAAATTAAAGCAGGAGAAGAAATAGCAATAAGAATTGACCAAACTCTTACCCAAGATACAACAGGCACGATGGCTTATTTAGAATTTGAGGTTCTTGGCTTTCCTAAAGTTAAGACTAAAAGATCTGTAGCTTATGTTGATCATAATACTTTACAGGCAGGTTTTGAAAATGCCGATGATCATAAATATATTCAGACAGCGGCTTCAAAATATGGGATATATTTTTCCAGACCGGGTAATGGGATATGTCATCAGGTGAATTTGGAAAGGTTTGATGTACCCGGTCAGACACTTTTAGGATCAGACAGTCACACTCCTACAGGTGGCGGTATGGGTATGCTCGCTATAGGGGCAGGTGGGATGGATGTTACTGTAGCTATGGGCGGAGGTCCATATTATTTAAATATGCCTAAAGTAGTGAATGTGAAGCTGACAGGAGAGCTTCAACCTTGGGTTAGCGCCAAGGATATAATTTTAGAGCTTCTCTCAAGGGTTTCTGTGAAGGGAGGAGTAGGGAAAATATTTGAGTATTCCGGTGAGGGTTTAAAAAATATCACTATTCCGGAAAGAGCAACTATAACTAATATGGGAGCAGAATTAGGGGCTACCACTTCTATTTTTCCAAGTGATGAGGTAACATTACAGTTTTTAAAAGCTCAAAATAGGGAAAAAGATTGGCAGGAATTAGTCGCAGACGAAGGTGCTTCTTATGATGAGATAATAGAGATTGACCTTGCTACTGTAGAACCTCTTGTTGCTTGTCCTCATAGCCCTGATAATGTAGTTAAAATTAAAGACCTTCCTAAAACTAAGGTTGACCAAGTTTGTATTGGAAGTTGTACAAATTCATCTTATGCGGATTTGCTTAAGGTGGCGACTATCTTAAAAGGGAAAACTATTCCTACTGATGTTAGTCTTGTTATATCACCTGGTTCTCGGTCGGTGCTGACTATGCTTTCTGATAGCGGAGCATTGACAGATATGATAAAAGCAGGTGCTAGAATTTTGGAATGTGCTTGTGGTCCTTGCATAGGAATGGGGCAGGCGCCATCTACAAATGCAGTATCATTGCGTACTTTTAATAGGAACTTTTTTGGCAGGAGCGGAACAACAAGTGCCAGTGTCTATTTGTGTAGTCCGGAAGTAGCGGCTGTTTCCGCATTAAAGGGAGAGATAACAGATCCTCGGGGTCTTGAGCCTATAAAGATAAATATTCCAGAAAAAAGTTTTGTGAATGATAATATGATAATTGCTCCTAGTGAAGAGGGTAAGACAGTTGAGATTGTTAAAGGACCAAATATTAAGCCTTTTCCTCAGAGCAAGGAACTTCCTTCAACAGTCTCAGGTTCTGTACTTTTGAAGATGGAAGATAATATAACGACAGATCATATTATGCCGTCGCCTGCTAGTCTTTTACCGTTTCGTTCAAACATACCGGCACTTTCCGAGTATTGCTTGACGCCGGTTGATAAAGAATTCCCAGCTCGTGCTAAGCAAAGAGGGGGAGGATTTCTCGTAGCAGGTGAAAATTATGGACAAGGCTCTAGCCGTGAACATGCTGCACTTGCTCCCTTGTATTTGGGGATAAAAGGGGTAATTACACTTTCGTTTGCTAGAATTCACAAAGCTAATCTCATAAATTCAGGAATACTTCCGCTTACTTTTATTGAAAAAGCAGATTATACTCGTCTGGAAAGAGACGATGAATTAGTAATAAATAATCTACGCCAACAGATTGTAGCTGGAGAAATACTTGTTGTACAGAATAAAACTCAAGGGTATACTTTTAATGTTAAGTTAGAGGTTTCACTTCGTTTGAAAGAAGTTTTATTAGCGGGCGGACTATTGCAATATACAAAAAAACATAATTGAATAATTACTACTGAATAATTACTAAGGAGATTAGAACAAGATGACTTCTAAAATAGAAATGAAAAATCCCCTAGTAGAACTTGATGGGGATGAAATGACTCGCATTATTTGGCAGATGATAAAAGAAACCTTGTTGTTACCATATATAAATCTTAAAACAGAGTATTTTGATTTGGGCTTAAAAAGCAGAGATGAAACAGATGACCAGATTACGATCTTGGCAGCGGAAGCAATAAGAAAATATGCTGTAGGGGTGAAGTGTGCGACTATTACTCCTAATGCCGCCAGGGTGAGTGAATATGGAATTAAGGAAATGTATAAAAGCCCGAATGGTACAATCAGGGCGATTTTAGATGGAACAGTTTTTAGAAAACCGATATTAGTTAGTAACATTAAACCACTTGTCAAGAATTGGATAAAACCTATTGCCATTGCTCGTCATGCTTATGGTGATATATATAAAAATGTTGAATATCGGGTAGAAAAAGCAGGAAAAGCTGAATTGGTATTTACGTCAGAAGATGGAGAAGTTGAAAGACGAGTAATACAAACATTCAAAGGTTCCGGTGTAATTCAAGGAATGCACAACTTTGATGATTCCATAGAAAGCTTTGCTCGTTCCTGTTTTAATTATGCTCTTGATCAAAAGCAAGACCTTTGGTTTTCCACAAAAGATACGATTTCCAAGATATATGACCATCGATTTAAAGATATTTTTCAAGAGATATTTGATGCTGAATATAAGGAAAAGTTTGCGGAAAAAGGAATAAAATATTT
>JAQUGH010000016.1:0-23036 GCA_028684195.1 Clostridia bacterium
AAGAACTGCCGGAGCGTCATGGCCTTGTTCAGGATAAATACCTGGCAGCGAGAGGAATACGGAAGCTGCCAATAGATAATTACCTGATATTTTATACCGTGAACAAAAGTATAAATACAATTAACATTGTTCGTGTTATGCACGGCAGACGTGATTGGGAAAGTATATTGTAATGTCCCTCTTGCTTCCTGTGAGCATGGGTGGATGCGATGCTTATGAATTAAAATTGGTAAAAAGGGAATATATGAAAGCGTGGTTAGAAATACATCATGAGGACTTGGAAGCTAACTGGAAACTGCTCTCCAATGGTGAACAGTTTTTTAGAATTGACCCGCTGAAATAAGGGAGGAATAGCAATGTTACAACCCAAAATTGTCAATGTTGAGCCGCTAGATGCTTATAAGCTCAAGCTGAATTATGAAACTGGAGAGGTTAAAGTCTTTGATGTATTACCGTATATCACTGGCGATTGGTTTGGCGAACTAAGAAATAAGGAGTATTTTCATACTGTGAAAGTAGTCTTTGGAGGAACCGGTATAAAATGGAACAATGGACAGGACATTGCACCACATGAACTGTATGAAATGGGTGTTTTAGAACAATAGCTGAACCATTGTTGAACGATGGTTCAGCTATTGTTAAACTATTGTTAAACTATTGTTCAACCATCGTTCAACCATCGTTAAAGGGGGTTCTAGTTTGGTAGCTGTTACATATGAGTTGATAAAAGAAAGCAAAGAATCTGTAGCACGATTAGGAAAACTTCATACACCGCATGGCATGGTGAATACACCTGTTTTTATGCCAGTGGGGACACAAGCTACAGTTAAGGCAATGACTCCGGAAGAATTAGAAGAAATAGGTGCTCGTATTCTTCTAAGTAATACATATCACCTTTATCTTAGACCGGGTTATGAACTGGTTAGAGAAGCAGGGGGATTACATAAATTCATGAATTGGTCGGGACCTATACTTACTGATAGTGGAGGATTTCAGGTCTTTAGCTTGGGAGATTTAAGAAAAATCAGTGAAGAAGGGGTAGAATTCAAATCACATATTGATGGTTCAAAGCATATGTTTACACCTGAAAAAGTAATGGAAATTGAGATGGGGCTCGGAGCGGATATTGCGATGGCTTTTGATGAATGCGTTTCTTATCCGTCTGAATATGATTATACGAAGCTTGCGATGGAGAGAACTACACGCTGGGCTGAACGGTGTTTAGAGTCACATAATAAGGAAGGGCAATCCCTCTTTGGAATAGTACAGGGAGGAATGTATAAGGACTTAAGGAAGATTAGCGCTAGAGATTTGGTTTCCTTAGATTTCCCCGGGTATGCTATTGGAGGGTTAAGTGTGGGCGAACCAAAAGAGTTGATGTATGAAATTTTAAATTATATAGTTCCTAGTTTGCCAAAAAACAAACCTCGTTACCTTATGGGGGTAGGATCTCCTGATTGTCTTATAGAAGGGGTAATAAGGGGTATTGATATGTTTGATTGTGTTCTGCCAACTCGGATAGCTCGTAATGGAACTGTTTTCACAAAAGATGGAAAACTGGTTATTAGAAATGCCTGTTACAAGCACGATTTTACTCCGCTTGATCATAAATGTGATTGTTACGTTTGCAGAAATTATAGCAGAGCTTACATAAGACATTTATTTAATGTTGGTGAAATTCTTGGAGCTAGATTAACAACGTATCATAATCTTTATTTCCTTATACAACTTATGAAGGATATAAGAGAGGCTATTGCTTCCAATAGCTTAATGACATTTAGACAAGAGTTCTTTGCTCAATATTATGCAGGATAAAGTGAATTAAAATAAAGTGAAGGTTAGTTAACCATGTTAGGAGATATTTTGACAAAATGAAATATGATGGATGAAAAAATGGGACTTGTTTTAACCAGTGGGAAAGGTTAAAATATAATGTGATGTGTTAGTGTATGGTGAAAATAATTAATTATGGGGGAGGAAAAAAATGCAGACTGTTAATTATGTGTATTTGATTGCAATTTTTGCTTTTATGTATTTCTTAATGATTAGACCACAGCAGAAACAGAGAAAAAAACGTCTGGAAATGTTGGACGGTTTAAAGATGAGAGATAAGGTTGTGACTATTGGTGGTATATTTGGTGAAATAGTTGCTATTGATGAGGAGTCTATTCAATTAGAGATTAGTCAAGATGTTTGTATTAAAATGCAACGGTCGTCAGTGGGTCTTATTCAAACAGATGAAGACGAGTCATTTGAAGAAGAGAAAGAAGAGGAAATTTAGCTATAACATTGAAAAAAGTTGTTGAGCGTGTGTCAACATCTTTTTTTGGGGTATAGACATTAAGGTTTATTTGACAAGCACTTATGACGAGGAATATAATGTTTTAGTATGATAATATTATGTGGAATATAAGGAGGAGAAGCGGCAGATGAGATGGGGGAGAGTAGTTTCTCTAGTCGGAATTGTTGCTCTGATAGTCGGAGTAGCTTATTTTTCATTAAATCCGGTCAAAGAAAATATTAGATTAGGGTTAGATTTAGAGGGTGGTGTTCAAGTTAGGCTACAGGCGAAAGGTCCTGTGACTGATGAAGACATAGCACAAGTTATTGAAATTATGCGTACTCGTGTTGACTCTCTAGGGGTTGCTGAACCTACGATTCAAAAAGAGGGTAATAACCGAGTTTTACTTGAATTACCTGGACTTGAGGATCCGGAAAGTGCTATAGATGTTATTGGAAAGACAGCTCAGTTAGAGTTTAAAACGATGGATGGAGATTTGGTGTTAACTGGGAAAGATTTAAAGAATGCAAAAGAGGCGCTTGATTCTCAAAGTGGAGAAGCCTATGTATCGTTAGAATTTTCAGCGGAAGGAACCAAAAAGTTTGCTGAGATAACAACCAAACTTGTTAATGAGTATCCTGAAGTAGGTGAGAAACGGGATGAGCACAGAAAGATTGCTATTTTGTTAGACAAACAAATACTTCAGAATCCATATGTTGATGAGCCAATCCCTAGTGGACAGGCTCGGGTATCTGGATATGAAAATTTAGAGGAAGCACATAAAATTGCACTTTTGTTGCGTTCCGGTGCACTTCCGGTACCAGTAGAAATCATTGAAAAGCGTACGGTGGGACCAACATTAGGGGCTGATTCTGTTGCAAATAGCAAACAAGCTGCTATTTGGGGCTTGGTAGCTGTTATGATATTTATGATAGTTTTTTATCGTGTTCCGGGAATTATTGCCGATGTATCTCTTATTCTTTATACCTTACTTCTACTGGGAATTCTTGTTGCCATAAATGCGACATTAACATTGCCTGGAATTGCTGGATTTTTGTTATCAGTAGGAATGTGTGTAGATGCGAACATCATAATTTATGAGAGACTAAAAGAAGAGTTATGTAATGGGAAAAGCTTACGGGCAGCTATAGACTCTGGATTTTCAAGAGCTTTTTGGACGATATTTGATGCCAATGTAACAACACTTATTGCGGCTGTAGTTTTATTCTATTTAGGTAGTGGAACTATTAAAGGATTTGCAGTCACTTTAAGTTTAGGTATTATTTGTAGTATGTTCACAGCTATAACCTTCACACGGTATATGCTTAAAATGACAGCTGAATCGGGGCTGTTTAAGAACACCAAATTTTATGGGGCATAAGGGGGAGAAAAAGTATGGAATTTATTAGAAATAGAAAGATATGGTATGCCCTATCCTTGATTGTCATTTTGGCATCGTTAGTATCCTTATTTGTTCAAGGATTGAATTTTGGCATAGATTTTACAGGTGGCACCTTGTTTCATCTTAAATTTGAAAAAGTTGATATAACGAGTGCTGAGTTACGTACTGCACTGGAAGGGTTTGACTTGGGGAAGAGTTCCATACAGGAATCTGATGGAAGCTATATAATTAAAACTGTTGAGATGGATCAAGCAAGACAGGTTGAGGTATTAAAAGGTCTTGAAGATACGTTCGGAAAATATGATCTTTTACGTGGTGAAAAGGTTGGACCTGTAATTGGGAAAGAACTTAGACAGGCAGGTATTTTGGCGTTGATTATAGCTTCAATATTGCAGGTTATTTATATTACTGTTCGTTTTGAATTCAAGTTTGCTATTGCGGCCATCTTGGCTCTTCTTCATGATGCGATTATAACTGTGGGATTTTTCTCGTTTTTGCAATATGATGTGGATACCACCTTTATTGCGGCTATACTTACGATTATTGGTTATTCTATCAATGATACAATTGTTATTTTTGATAGAATTCGTGAGAATTTGAAGAATAGACGTAAAGAAGATTTGGCGGATTTGGTTAATAAGAGTATTAAACAAAACTTAGTTCGCTCTATAAATACTTCTGTTGCAGTTCTCTTTATACTGTTTGCACTTTTAATATTTGGAGGGGAGACAACCAAGAATTTTTCTGTGGCTCTCTTAGTTGGGGTGGTTTCCGGTGTGTATTCTTCCATTTTTGTGGCTAGTCCTTTATGGTATGATTTAAGGGCTGAAAATAAAAGCAAAAGTTAGTTGACGAGGTTGTAGTAAAATAACCCTCAAATATTTCCTTGGGAAATGTTTGAGGGTTTTGTAAAAAACATCGAAACGATTGAGGTGGCAAATGTATGCAATTTTATCTTGTAAGTTCTCTTTTATTTGCGATGATTGTAGCTTTGTTTGCGATACAGAATACTGAAATTGTGATTATAAAATTTTTGGCATTTGAATTCTCTGTATCTTTGGTTTTGGTAATATTGGGTTCTGCTATTATAGGAGCACTGATTTTATATCTTTTGAGCTTATTCAAACAATTTGGATCTTGGTTTAAGTTTCGCCAAGTTAGACAACAAAAGGAAAACTTAGAGAAACAAATTAATGATTTGATTGAGAAGATAGCAGTACTGGAAGAGGGAAAACAAGAGTTGTTGATAAATGAGGAAGAAAACAAAGAAAACAAAACGGATGATATAGTTGTATGAAATAATGCAGTAAAAAACAACTATGGTTAAAAGTATATGGTAGGAGATAAATGAATGAGCGAAGAACAGATTTGGCAAGTGAAAAAACTTGATAATAAAAAAATTGAAGCAATTGCTGAAAAACTAAAGGTATCTACAGTTATGGCAACAATTTTGGTTAATAGGAAATTTGAGAGTACTGAAGAAGTGAAGGCATTTTTATATCAAAACCCAAGGGATTTGCGAGATCCTTGTGAAATACCTGCTTTAAAAAAAGCAGCGGAAAGAATATATTTAGCCATACAAAAGGGTGAGAATATTCTGGTGTATGGGGATTATGATGTTGATGGGGTTACTGCGACGGTTCTTCTAATGGAGCTATTAAGTGGCTTAGGTGGTAAGGTTAATTACTATATACCGAATAGAATTGAAGAGGGGTATGGGTTAAATATTCAGGCGATAGAAAAAGCAAAAAAAGAAGGAACGAATTTAATAATTACCGTAGATTGTGGTATTGCTTCGCTTGAGGAGGTTGCCTATGCTGTTGAATTAGGAATAGATATAGTAATTACTGATCATCACGAACCCCAAGCAAATCTACCAAATGCCGTAGCAGTGGTAGATCCGAAGATAGCTGTTATAAATAAAGAGTCGGATAAAAATCTTCCTTGGCTTGGTTTAGCCGGGGTTGGTGTTGCTTTTAAAGTAGGACAGGCTGTGGCGAGATTAATGAATAAAGAGGAAAGTTGTTATGATTATTTAGATTTAGTTGCCCTTGGTACGATAGCTGATATAGTTCCCATGAGGGGAGAAAATAGGATTTTAGTTAAAGAAGGGTTAAAACTTATTAACAGTTCAACTTGTAGAGTTGGGTTAAAAAGTCTTATTGAATGTGCGGGACTTAAATTAGAAAACATTTCGGTGGGAAATGTGGGCTTTGTTATTGCACCACGTTTGAATGCGTGTGGTAGATTGGGAAAAGCAGATATGGCTGTAAAATTGTTATTGAGCAATAATGTCGACCAAGCTCTAGAAATATCCACAGAATTGGAGGATGAAAACAAAACACGACGAGATATAGAAGGGCAAATATATAAAGAAGCAATGGAACAGTTGGAGAATGAAGGTGGCATAAAAGATAAAGGTATAATTGTCTTGTTTTCGAAGAATTGGCATACTGGAGTTCTTGGCATTGTGGCTTCTCGAATTACAGAAAAATATTATAGACCGAGTATTCTTATAAATATAGAGAATGGGATTGGAAAAGGTTCTGGCAGAAGTATTCATGGGTTTAATTTATATAAAGCCTTGGAAAAAGTTAAAGATAATTTACTTAGGTTTGGAGGCCATGAGATGGCCGCAGGGTTAACACTGAAAGAGGATGAAATAGTTTATGTCAGAGATACTTTACAAGAATATGCAAAAACCGTATTAGATAAAAAAATTCTGACACCAGTTCTTAATATTGATGCAGAAGTTTCTATGGAAGACATAAATGAAGGATTGATTAATGAAATAGAATTACTTTCTCCTTTTGGAAATGAAAATCCAACCCCTGTTTTAGTAGTGAGGGCTAGTAAATTGGAAGGGGTAAGGGGTGTAGGACAAACTAGTAGTCATTTAAAGTTAAAAGTTGTAGGAGATAATAGATGTATTGATGGAATAGGTTATAGAATGGGGAATTTATTAGATGAGATTTTAGAATTTAAAAGTTGCGATGTGGCTTTTATTCCTGAAATGAATAATTATAAAGGCAATTCCTGTGTTCAAATGAAGGTTGAGAGTATTAAGTCACATTATGAACCCGATGATCCCTTAGCTCCTTTATCATTTACAGACGAATTATTCCGAGATGGAGAAATATGGTTGGAGGATGATTGCTATAGAGATATTATTAACAGGGAGCAATTTTATACAAAGGTTGTAGGGGTTACTTTTGAAAATAGGCAAGAGGTTATCAAAAATATTAATACTGGGGAAGCGTTAGCACTAAGACGTGAACCTAATAATCCCTTTGATAATAGAGCGATAGGAGTATACTATAAAAATAGTTCTATTGGTTATTTGAAGGTTAGTTTAGCTAACAATTTATTTTCAATAATGGATAAAGGTACAAGATATCAAGCTTATGTTACTCAAGTTACCGGACAGAATAGAGATACTTTAGGTGTAAATATTTGTGTTCAAAGGATTGATGACTGGGAAAAACAAGAAAGCGATTTAGAAATAAAAGAGAGACTTGAGCATTGTAGTTGCGAGGAAATTCAAGAAAAAACAAGAAAAGTAATATTAGGTAATTCTAATTATCATGAAAAACAGAAAGAAGCTATTGGATTTTTAAAAGAGGGTCATAATACTTTAATTGTTTTTGGAACTGGTCGAGGAAAGACAGCAGTATTTCAAGCAATGGCGGCTATTTTAGCATTAAATGAAAAGAAAATAACGTTATTGGTATATCCTTTGAGATCTTTGGTCAATGACCAGTATCATAGACTTCAAGGTAAGATGTCTCTCTTAGGTGTACGTATTTCGGCAATAAATGGCTCCGTTAGTATTCCGGAAAGAAGAGAATTTTTTAAGAATTATTATCAAGGAAAAGTTGATATGGTCTTGACCACACCAGAATTTTTAGCTTTTCATATAGAAGAGTTTCAAACTATGGCTGAAAAGATAGGTTTATTTGTTGTTGATGAAGCACATCATCTTGCCAAGAGTAAGCGACGTGGTTATAAATTGTTAGGAAGATGTTGGCAACAGCTAGGCAAACCCTTATCACTTGCTGCTACGGCAACAGCAGATGATGATGTCGCTCAAAGTATTATAAAAAACTTATGCTCAACTAGGTTGGTTGTGGAAAAACATGTGCGTGATAACCTTATTTTAGTAGATAGTCGGGGAGAAAAAGATAAGTTACAATATTTATTAAAATTATTAGATTCTGGAGAACGTATTGTAATATACGTTAATAGTAGAAAGCAAGCTTACCAGTTGGCCAGTGATTTGCGCTTTTATTATCCAGCGGGAAAGAATGAAATTGCTTTTTATCATGGAGGGTTAAATAGTGATTATAGAGTTCTTTTGGAGAATATGTATAGGGATGGTACTTTACGAGTAATGGTAACTACCAGTGCGTTTGGAGAGGGAATAGATATCCCCGATATTAAGCATGTTGTGTTATATCATTTATGTTTTTCGTTTACAGAATTCAATCAATTATCCGGAAGAGCTGGTAGAAATAATGAGGAAGCCAAAATTCATTTACTCTTTAATGAAAAAGATAAAAAAATAAATGAGCTAATTTTAGAAGGGGTAGCACCAAACAGAGAAATATTAGGCAAAATTTATTTATTTTTACGAGAACAAGCAAGCAAGTGTACGCCTATTCAAATTACAAATCGCGAGATCATGGAAGCAATGTTAAAAAAAGGTGCAAATAATTTTAAAGAGCAAACCGCTGCTGCTTGCTTAGGTATTTTAGAGGAAATAGGATTATTGCTTAGAGAAGTTGAAGGTAGTAAAAGATATATTCATCTTGTTCCACCTCCACCCGGAAAATTAGATCTTACTGATTCCATACGGTACTTGGAAGGCTATGATGAGCTTGAGGATTTTAAGTCTTTTGCAAGTTATGCCCTGAATGAGGGAAAAGATTCGATTATTGCTGGAATTAACACCCCGATATATCCTGCTAAGCCAGTTCTATAAAGGTAAGTGAATGAATTTGTTTTAACCGGTGGTGAAAAATGTTGTTAGATAAACTGATAGCTGAGATAAATAAATATCAAACTACAAGTGAGATAAAATTAATAGAAAAGGTTTATGCTTTTGCATTTAAGGCGCATGAGGGGCAAAAAAGGATATCCGGTGAATCGTATATCATTCATCCTGTTGCTGTTGCAGAAATTTTAGCGCGTTTGGAGTTAGATAATTCGTCGATAGCTGCTGGTATTCTTCATGATGTTGTGGAGGATACACAAGTGACTATTGAAGAAATTGAAAAGGAGTTTGGTTCTGAAATAGCGCTTATGGTAGATGGAGTTACGAAGTTGAGTAGAATTGAGTATTGTTCTAAAGAAGAACAACAGATGGAAAATTTAAGAAAAATGTTTTTAGCTATGGCAAAGGATATCAGGGTTGTCTTAATTAAATTAGCTGATCGTCTTCATAATATGCGGACACTAAAACATCATTGTGCACAAAAACAAAAAGAAATTGCAGAGGAGACAATAGAAATATTTGCTCCGTTGGCTCATAGATTAGGGATATTTACCATCAAATGGGAACTTGAGGATCTTTCTTTTCGTTATTTAGAGGAAAAAAATTATTATAATCTAGTGGAAAAAATATCCATGAAGAGACGAGAAAGAGAAGTATATATAGAACAGGTAATTAAAATATTAAGTGATAAATTACAAGAGATGGATATTCAGGCTGATATACAAGGTAGGCCAAAGCACTTTTATAGTATATATAAAAAGATGACAGATAAAGGGAAAGAATTAAGTGAGATATATGATTTAATTGCAGTTAGGGTAATAGTTGATACGGTGAGGGATTGTTATGGAGCTTTGGGAATAGTTCATACGCTATGGAAGCCTATTCCAGGAAGGTTTAAGGATTATATTGCTATGCCTAAGCCTAATATGTATCAGTCGCTTCATACAACGGTAATGGGATTTTCAGGCGAGCCATTTGAAATTCAAATACGTACCTTAGAAATGCATCGTACAGCAGAATTTGGGATTGCTGCTCATTGGAAATACAAAGAGGGGGATAACAATGTTGGCGGTAAGGATTTTGACCAACGTTTGGCTTGGCTAAGAAAGGTATTGGAATGGCAGACTGATGTCCGGGATACTAAGGAATTTATGGATATATTAAAGGTAGATGTATTTTCTGATGTAGTTTTTGTTTTTACGCCTAAAGGTGATGTGATTGAACTTCCTGCTGGCTCTGTTCCTATTGATTTTGCTTATCGGATTCATTCTGGTATTGGGAATCGTTGTATTGGTTCTAAAGTTAATAATAGAATTGTTCCTTTGGATTATGAATTAAGGAATGGAGATATTGTTGAGATTCTTACATCAAAGCAGGCTAACGGACCTAGCAGGGATTGGCTAAAGATGGTCAAGACGTCTCAGTCCAAAAATCGTATTAGACAGTGGTTTAAGAAGGAAAAACGTGAAGAAAATATTATTAGTGGTAGAGAAAGCTTGGAAAAAGAGTTTAAGAGACAGGGAATTGATAATGCAGAATTATTCAAACCTGAAAAGCTTATGGAGGTAGCCAAAAGGTTCAGTATGAATCATTTCGATGATCTTTTTGCAGCTATCGGGGAAGGAGTTATTACTCCTAATCAAATAATAACTCGGTTTCGTGATGATTTATTTAAAAATAAAAAGCAACCGGAGTATTTCAGTACTTTAGATATTCAAGTAGCGACAAAAAAACAAAAACGATATAAGAGAACATCACATGGTATTAGTGTTAAGGGAGTGGATGATGTGATGATTCGTTTGTCTCATTGTTGTGATCCTTTGCCGGGAGATGCTATCATTGGATATATTACTAGAGGTAGAGGAGTATCTATTCATCGTGCGGATTGTCCTAATGTTTTTCATTTAATGAATGAAGATAGAGGAAGAATGGTGGATGTTACATGGGAGGAGGAAGCGGATAGTACATACCAGGTGGAGCTAGAGATATATGCACTGGATAGATCCAGGTTAGCTATGGACATCATGAACACTGTGGCAGATATGAAGGTTAATATTAATTCAGTGCATGCGAGGTCTGTTAAAGAGGGTATTGCAGTAATAAATTTAAAAATTAATATACGAAATATGAGTCAGTTGGAAGTAGTTATAGGAAAAATAAGGAAATACAGTGATGTTTCTGATGTGTTTAGGGTAACACCAAAGAGCAGTGATTAGTTGGTCAGTTGGTCAGTTGGACAGGAAAAAACAATTGTTTAACTATTGTTCAACCATTGTTCAACCATTGTTAAACTATTATAGGGGGGGTGTATAATGGAGATTGTATCGCTAGTTGTCGGCATGATTCAAGCAAATTGTTATTTGGTTTATGATAAAGAAACACTTGCAACGTTAGTCATTGATCCTGGAGCGGAAGGGGAAAAAATTCAAGAAGAGATTGAAAAACGTCATCTCCAAGTAAAATATATCGTTAATACACATGGTCATAATGATCATATTGCAGCAAATCAATATCTTAAAGAGGTTACAGGGGCACCACTTCTTATTCATGAAGAGGATGCTAAGATGCTTACAGATGCAAGCTTAAATCTATCAGCTTATATGGGTAGATTGATAGATAGACCTGTTGCGGATCGGTTTTTGCAGGAGGGAGATGTTTTGGATATTGGAAATATAAGCTTTGAAATAATTCATACACCAGGTCACACGTGTGGTGGGATTTGCCTTGTCGGTGAGGGAGTTTGCTTTAGTGGAGATACCCTTTTTAAGGGAGCTATTGGAAGAACTGATTTGCCAGGAGGTTCGTTTGAGGTTCTGATTAATTCTATTAATAATAAATTAGTTAAGCTTGATGAAAATATTGTTGTTTATCCTGGACATGGCTCTAGTACAACGATAGGGGAAGAAAAATGTTCTAACCCCTATTTGTCAAAGAACTAAGCATTGTATAACAGGAATACTACTGAGTAATGATTTAACCAAACAATCAGGTGATATTTGAATGAAGATATGTAGACATTGAAAGGAATATATTATTTAATGAATAAGATAACTGTGATTTCAGATAATGATAGTGATATACGAGTTATTAAAGATTTACTACGAGTGTATTATCCGAAAATAAAAGATGTAGAAGATTCAGGGGATATAAACAACTCTTTTCTTATTAGCGTGGAAGAAATTAGAAGAGAGAATATGAAGGTAGAAAGAGATATTATAATTAAAATTGACGGAAAAGATGTTGAGCAGGAAGTTGAGATTTCTTTTATTGTTAACGGTCGAAAATACAAACAGGTGGAAACACTTGAAAAGGAAAGATTTAATGAGGAGAAATCAAATAGAGGGAGACGCTTACTGCGTCTTGCTGTGCATAAGAATATTGGTAAGATTTTAAATGTAGTTCCTAGTCCATGGGGGATTCTTACAGGGGTAAGACCAACCAAAATTGTTCATCGTTTATTAGATGAGGGTTTTCAAGAAGAGAAAATAGCAAAACATATGACTAGAGATTTTGGAATGAGTCCTAATCGTGCCAAGTTATTAACAAGGGTAGCTGTTTTTCAACACCCGTTACTGTTGAAACAAGAAAAAACTAAGAAGTTAATGAGCATTTATATTGGGATACCTTTTTGTCCCACACGTTGCCATTATTGCTCTTTCCCTTCCTTTTCTTTAGAAAAACAGGGTAATATGTTAGAGGATTATCTTTGCAATTTACATCGGGAAATAAAAGAAGTAGGACAATATTTATTGGGTACTGGTATAAAAATTCAGAGTGTATACGTTGGTGGGGGTACGCCTACAGTTTTGTCAAGCTTTCAGCTTGATGAATTATTGAGTTTGGTGGAGAATAATTTTAGTTTTTCCTGTAAAAAAGAATTAACAGTTGAAGGAGGAAGACCAGATACTATTTCATATGAAAAGTTATTGGTATTAAAGGAACATCAGGTAGATCGTTTAAGCATAAATCCGCAGACGATGAGAGAAGAGACATTGGTAGCAATTGGGAGAAAACATACAGTTAAAGAAGTTTACAATGCTTATGAAATGGCTAGAAAAGTAGGATTTCCTGTTATTAATATGGATTTGATAATTGGGTTGCCGGGGGAAGACTGTGTAATTGTAAATAAAAGTTTACAAGATATCTTGGGGCTTAAACCCGAGAATATTACTCTTCATGCCTTGGCTAAAAAGAGAGCAGCTTACTATTGTCAAGAAAAAATCAGTTTGCCACTTTCTGATGAAGGTTCAGCTATGTTGGATTTAGCACACGAGATATTGCCAAAAGAAAGTTATATTCCTTATTATTTATATCGTCAGAAGGAAATATTTGCTCATGGAGAAAATGTAGGTTATGCGTTGGCAGGTAAAGAATGTTTATACAATATTCAGATGATCGAAGAAAGGCAAACAGTTCTTGGCTTTGGTGTGGGTGCAGGAAGTAAGTTTGTCAATATGGAAGATTTGACATTAGAAAATGTGTATAATCCTAAAGATTTGATATTTTATAGAGATAGGATAGAGAAAATTATTAAGAAGAAATTTGACAAGCTACAAACTGTTATATAGAATATATTGTGATGTAGTTGGTTAGTTGGAAAGGGAAATTCATCGTTCAACCATTGCTTAACCATTGCTTAACAATCGTTAAACTATCGTTAAAAAGATGATGATGAAGAGAGTAATTGGTCTTTTCTTTACAGGAAGGTGGAACTTTAACTGAAAGTTCCACTAAAAAAGACTGGTGAAAAACACTTCAGAGTTGGCATGTGTTTTTTCATGCACGGTTTACGCCGTTATTGTAGAGGGGAACAAGATAATTGTTCAATGTGGGTGGTACCGCGGGTTAGACTCGTCCCAGAAGTGTTTTAGGGGCGTGTTTTTTATTTGAATTTATATAGTTATTGTTAGTGTTAGTCTTAGAAATATCAAGGAGGTTGTGGAAATGTTAACCACTAAACCAAGAGGTACAAATGATATTTTACCGGAGGAAGTATACAAATGGCAGTATCTTGAGGATGTTGTGCGTAAAGTGGCTAATTTATATGGTTACAAAGAAATACGCACACCTGTATTTGAACATACGGAGCTTTTTCGGCGTGGTGTGGGGGAAACTACAGATATTGTAGAAAAAGAAATGTATACCTTTCAAGACAAAAGTGAGCGCTCACTCACGTTGCGTCCAGAGGGAACAGCTTCTACTGTGCGTGCATTTTTAGAGGATAAGCTGTATGCAAAACATTTGCCGGTTAAATTATATTATATGGGTGCTATGTTTCGTTATGATCGACCTCAAGCAGGACGATATCGTCAGTTTCATCAATTTGGTGTAGAGGTTTTTGGTGCTATAGATCCAAGCCTTGATGCCGAGATAATAGCTATGGCAATGGATATATATGATCACCTAGGTCTTGAAAATTTGGAGGTGGAACTAAACAGCGTGGGTTGTCCTCATTGTCGTAATTCACATAGAGAGGTGTTACAGGAGTATTTAAAGGAAAAAGTTCAAGATTTATGTGGTACTTGTCAAGGAAGATTTAATAAAAATCCTTTGCGAATTTTGGATTGTAAAAATGGACGCTGCAGAGATTTGGTTGCTGATGCACCTACTATTGGGGATATGTTGTGTGATGAATGTAATAAGCATTTTCAAAAAGTAAAAGAATATTTAGATGAGATGAAAATACCCTATAAATTAAATCCGGGCTTAGTTCGTGGCTTAGATTATTACACAAAAACAGCATTTGAAATAGTAGCTAGGGGAATTGGAGCACAGGGTTCTATCGGAGGAGGTGGCAGATACGATAATCTTATTGAAGATTGTGGAGGTTCATCAATGCCCGGGATCGGTTTTGCCTTGGGCTTAGAAAGAGTTCTGCTTACAATGGAACAACAAAAAGTGTTAATTCCAAGACTAGAGCAAATGGGTGTTTTTATAGTAACATTAGGAGAAGCAGCTCAAAAGGTTGCTGCTTCTATGGCTCAAAAGTTGCGGAAAGATGGTATTACTGTAGAATTTGATTATATGGGTCGAAGTTTAAAGGCACAATTAAAATCAGCGAATCGCGGTAATTTTCCTTATGTAGTTATATTGGGTGAGGAGGAAATAAAAAAGGGCGTTGCAATCTTACGCAAAATGGAAGAAAGTTCTCAGGAAGAAGTGGCTTTACAGGATATTGTTTCTCTCATAGTTAAGGAATATAAAGGAGGAAAAAATAATGAGTGAGTCTTTACAGGGATTAAAAAGAAGTCAATATTGCGGTGCAATAAATACAGACTTTTTAGGTAAAGAAGTTATTTTAATGGGGTGGGTACATAGACGAAGGGATCACGGCGGCGTAATTTTTGTGGATTTGAGAGATAGAGAGGGACTGGTACAGGTTGTGTTAAACCCTGATATGGGCGAAGAACTTTTTCAAAAGGCAGAAAGTGTGAGAAATGAATATGTGCTTGCTATTGTGGGAAAAGTGAAATTAAGACCTGAAGGTACAATAAATTCAAACCTTGCTACAGGTGAGATAGAAGTGACAGCTAAAGAGATACGGATTCTTAGTACAGCAAAAACGCCTCCATTTTATATTGATGATGATGTTGAAGTTGATGAAACTGTACGGTTAAAATATCGTTATTTAGATTTACGTCGTCCTGCTATGCAGAAATGTATGATTTTAAGACATAAAACAGTTCATGCAATCCATAATTATTTTGACGAAAAAGGATTTTTAGAAATTGAGACACCTATGTTGACTAAGAGTTCACCAGAAGGTGCTCGAGATTATCTTGTACCAAGTCGAGTTCATGATGGTGAATTTTATGCTTTGCCGCAGTCACCTCAGATTTTCAAACAACTTCTAATGGTAGCAGGAATGGATAGATATTATCAGATTGTAAGGTGTTTCCGGGATGAGGATTTGAGAGCTGATAGGCAACCCGAGTTTACCCAATTGGATGCAGAAATGTCTTTTGTAAATCGTGATGATGTTATTACAATAATGGAAGATATGATAGCCGCCATTTTTAAAGAAAGTTTAGGATTGGAGATAAAGACACCGCTACCACGTTTGAGTTATACGGAGGCTATGGAACGCTTTGGTGTGGATAAGCCCGATTTACGTTTTGGCTTGGAATTAGTTGATATAGCAGAGGAAGTAAAAAATTGTAATTTCAAGGTATTTACACAGGTGTTGAAAGCAGATGGTCAAGTGAAAGGTATTAATGCCAAAGGATGTGCCAATTATTCACGTAAAGACATTGACGATTTAACTAAGTTTGTTGGCATTTATGGTGCTAAAGGATTAGCATATTTTATTATGACTGAAGAAGGAGTAAAATCACCTATTACAAAATTTTTTACAGAAGATGAGATAAATAATGTTGTTTCTAAATTACAGGGAAAGACGGGTGACTTATTGCTTTTTGTTGCTGATGAAGCACCGGTTGTTGCAGCCTCTTTGGGACATCTCCGTCTTGAGTTAGGCAAGAGATTAGAGCTTATCAACAATGATGAGTTTAACTTCCTTTGGATAGTTGATTTCCCTTTGCTAGAATATGATGAGGAAGAAAAACGGTGGGTAGCTAAACATCATCCGTTTACATCACCTGTTGAAGAGGATCTTGATTATATGACATCAGATCCGGGAAAAGTAAAGGCGAAAGCTTATGATATGATTCTTAACGGTGTTGAAATAGGTGGCGGTAGTATCCGTATTCATCAACGTGAAATACAGGAGTTAATGTTTAAGACTATTGGATTATCTGCTGAAGAGGCTAAGGAAAAATTCGGGTATCTTTTGGATGCCTTTGAATATGGAGTTCCACCACATGGTGGAATTGCGTTTGGGATAGATCGTTTACTTATGCTTATGTCAGGTAAAAATACAATCAGAGATGTTATAGCGTTTCCGAAAACTCAAAGTGCCATGGATTTGATGTGTAAGGCACCATCTCCTGTATCTGATAGGCAATTGCGAGAGCTTCATATAAAGATAAAGTAAAGATTTGTTGAAACATTACATGCTAGTGTCTATTGTTAGGTTAGTCGGCTAAAACTCGTGGTAAATTTTTACTACGGTTTTATTCAACTTGAATTATATTTAAATGTATGTTATTATTAAATTGTAAGAAGCTTATCAAATAACCTACTATGTACGTGAAAATTAGCCGTTTAGTTTTGAGTCAACATTATTATATAGGGGACTTGGAACTCTGATTGTAGCTTGCAAGCCCGCATGACGGGACGTAAAAAGCAATCAGGAGGGTACCCACTTGCTGAAAGCAGGTTCAAAACGACGGCATCACGGCATTGTGGGTTTTTTTGTCATTATATTTTTGAAGATAACGCTAAATTTCCAAAGTATAGTTATCATACATATAAACATTAATAAATTAGATTATTTATAAAAAAAAACAAATTTAGAAGGAATATTAAGTTGCTACGTAGAATATTGAAAACTATTGAGTATATGAGATTTTGACAAAACATGTTGAAATTATATATGAATATGCAAAAAAATATGTACGATTAAATATGCAGTCAATTACTAAGACAAATTAAATTAAGGACATTTATATTATAGTAATATGGGGGTATATAATGTATTTATTACGCGAAAATAGGGGAAAAAAGAATAAAAAAACGTTGTTTAACAGAATAGATTTGATGTTCCATAGTAGTGAGTATAAAAAAATTTTAATTACTGCGTTAACGTTATTTTGCTTTATAATTATAGTGTATGATAGTTTGTTTTTGAAGAAACATTATATATTTAAATACTCATTGTATTTCCCCATAGCATTGGCAGGTCTTTGGTATGGGAAAAAACAAGGAATGGGTATTGCACTTTTTCTAGGTGGAAGTATGCTAATTTCCGACATATCAGTTAATTATATCTATATAAATGAAGATTTATTTCAATTATTAATGTTTATATTAATTGGTTATGTCATTGGAAATTTAAAGGAGAGGGATAGACATTCTGAGAAAATTATTGAACATCAAGTGTTTCACGATATGTTAACAGGACTTCCTAATAGAATGATGTTTGAGGGAACTCTTCAAAATGAGTTAGAAGTAGCAAAAATCAATAATAAGATATGTGCAGTGATTTTTATTGATTTGGATGGTTTTAAGGATATTAATGATATTCTTGGTCATATTGCTGGTGATAAAATACTTGTTGAGGTTGGGAAAAGGTTAAAGGATGTACTTTATGAAGCAAGGATCATAGCACGTTCAGGGGGAGACGAATTTCTAGCATTAATCTCTAATTTATCTAATGAAGAAGAAATATCAGCGATAGCAGTAAGATTAACAAATGATTTTAAAAAGAGATTTATTATACATGAACAAGAAGTATATATTACGTTGAGTATAGGTATTAGTATTTTTCCTAATCATGGAGATGATGCAGAAAGTCTTATTTCACGTGCAGATATAGCTATGTATAAGTCAAAGGACGCTGGAAGAAATACTTTTAGTTTCTTTACATTGGGAATGAAAAAGGATATATCAGAAAAGCTAAATATTGCTAATTATATGAGGCAATTGGTGGAGGAAAAGAATTTTAAATCTTTTATTATTCATTACCAACCATTAGTTGAGGGGGAAAGCGGGGAAATCGTGTGTGTTGAAGCATTATTGCGGTGGAACGTTCCTGGACAAGGCTTGGTTTATCCTGTTAAATTCATTAATATAGCTGAGGAAACTGGTCTAATTGTCCCTATAGGAATTTGGGTATTAAGGGAAGCGTGTATACAGATTAAAAAGTGGCAGGATACTTGTTATCCGGGATTAAAATTATCAGTAAACATATCAGGAAAGCAACTTAGATATAAAAATTTTGTTAATGATGTTAAAAGTGTACTAAAGGAGACTGGATTTAAGCCACAATATTTGGAACTTGAAATAACGGAATCAGTTGCTATGAATAATTCAAAAAGAAATATTATGATTTTAGATGAGTTAATGAGTACTGGTATCAGGATTGCGTTAGATGATTTTGGAACGGGATATTCCTCACTTAATTATCTGGGCATGTTACCTATAAATATTCTTAAGGTTGATTATGGATTGGTGAGGGAAATTCCTTTGAATAAAAAGCATTCTGCTATTGCTACTTCAATAATATCATTGGCTTGTTCGCTGGAATATGATGTGGTAGCTGAAGGGGTGGAGACCAAGGAGCAGTTAATGTTTTTTAGGCAACAAAAATGCAAATATATTCAGGGCTTTTTGTTTAGTAAGGCGCTTCCTGTGGATGAGTTAGAATTGTTGTTAAATGAGAAATATGGGAATGCAATAAAAATTAATTAGTATTATTTATCAAGGTAGAGTTAATACTATACTTGGAGTAATTGGGATGAGGGAAAACGTTGGAACAATTTATTCGTACGAAAATGTTAATAGGAGAAAAAGGCATTAAAAAATTATTAAGAAGTAAAGTTATTGTTTTTGGCGTGGGTGGGGTAGGGTCGTTTGTAGTGGAGGCATTAGCTAGAGCAGGCGTGGGTTATTTGGTGTTGGTGGATCCGGATATGATTGAGGTTACCAATATAAATAGACAGCTTCCGGCTCTTTTTTCGACTGTAGGGAAATATAAGGTTGATGTTCTTAAGGATAGAATCAGAGATATTAACCCTCAAGCAGTGGTTGAGATATTCAGAGAAGAAGTTACTGCTGAAAATGTTAATGGGTATATTGAAAGTAATATTTCTTATGTAGTTGATGCTATTGATGCGGTTAAGAGCAAGTTAGCAATAATAGAAGAATCCTTGAATATAAATATTCCTATAATATCGGCCATGGGGGCAGGAAATCGTTTGGATCCTTCTAAATTTAAAATTAGTGATATAAGTGAGACTTCATGTTGTCCTCTAGCAAGGATTATGAGAAAAGAACTAAGGAAAAGAGGTATTGAATCGGGGATTAAAGTGGTATATTCAACGGAGATTCCGGTAAATACATTTTTGAGTAATGATTCTGTAGAAGAGGAAATTGATAACAAAAGCAAAAGCATTAGACAAATTACAAGCATATCGTTTATGCCTTCTGTAGCAGGACTTTTGATGGCTGGTTGTGTTGTAAACGATCTATTAAATAATTAAAATCAGGTCTTGACTTTTAAGAAAAAATTGAAGTATAATGTGTTGAAGGTAATACCCACAGGGGGTATAAAAAAGAATGGATAAAGATGATTTAACTGCGAATATCAAACGTAGATTAAGAAAAATAGAAGGGCAAGTTAAGGGAATCGAGCGTATGCTTGACAAGGATAGTTGTTGTATGGATGTCCTTGTGCAAATATCAGCTGTTCGAGCGGCTACTTCTAAGGTGGGTGTTATGATATTGGATAATTACGCAAAGGAATGTCTTTCAGAAACCTTCCATGAAAAAGAAAGTAAGGAGAAGCTCGAAGAATTAATGAAAGTCATTACAAATTTTATTAAATAGGAGGAAAGAATAATGGATAATATTATTCATTTAAAGGATGGTACGTTTAAGAGTGAGGTTACGGATGTGAAAGAGCCAGTGCTAGTGGATTTTTGGGCTTCTTGGTGTGGACCGTGTAAGATGATTGCCCCTATCATTGAAGAATTAGCGGATGATTATAAGGGGAAAGTTAAAGTATGTAAATTAGATGTAGATGAAAACAAACAAGCTGCTGGAGAATATGGTGTTATGAGCATACCGACAATGGTTATATTTAAGGATGGTAAGGAAGTAAATCGTTTAGTAGGGTTTATGCCTAAGGATAATTTGGCAAAGGTTCTTGATGACCTTTTGTAGTTAGTAAAATAGATATTAACGTTAAATGAGTAATTGAATAAAAAATAACCACTTTATTAGCATAAGGTGGTTATTTTTTACCATAATTCAGGAAAATGGTGGTAGAATAGAAGGGAACGTAAGCTTTATATAGAAAAATCAAAAGGGAGATTGGACATGGATATATTTACTGGGTTAAGAGAAAATGCTATAAAAGAGAAAGCACCATTAGCAACTCGGCTTCGTCCTGCTAATCTTGACGATATTGTGGGGCAAAAGCATATAATTGGGAAGGGTAAATTATTAAGAAGGGCAATAGAAACAGACCAATTAGGTTCTCTGATTTTTCATGGCCCTTCTGGTACTGGTAAAACCACATTAGCTTATGTAATTGCGCAAACTACAAAATCCCACTTTTCTAAGATGAATGCAGTTACTTCTGGTGTTGGCGATTTGAGAAAAGTAGTTCAGGAAGCAGAGCAAAGATTGGGGTATTATCAGCAAGGCACAATTTTATTTATTGATGAGATTCACAGATTTAATAAGTCTCAGCAGGACGCCCTTCTTCCGTCAGTAGAGGAAGGAAAGCTGGTTCTGATTGGTGCCACTACGGAAAATCCATATTTCAGTGTCAATTCAGCACTTCTTTCACGGTCACGTCTTTTTAAATTAGAACCGTTGGACGAGAAGGATATTCTAAAGGTTTTGGATAAGGCAGTTAAGGATAAGGAAAGAGGACTCGGAAATTATAAAATGCGTATATCACAAGAAGCTTTAAATTATTTTGCTAAAACAGCCGGAGGTGATGCACGTATAGCATTAAATGGCTTGGAATTGGCAGTAGTTTCTACTTTGCCCGATGAAGAGGGGATTAGGGTAATAGATTTAGCTGTAGCAGAGGAATCTATTCAGGAAAAAGCAATTATTTATGATAAAATGGGAGATCAACATTATGATGTTATTTCTGCATTTATTAAAAGTATGCGAGGCTCTGATCCCGATGCTGTTCTTCATTATTTGGCTCGAATGCTTCAAGCAGGAGAAGATCCTCGTTTCATTGCACGAAGGATTGTAATTCATGCGGCTGAAGATGTAGGCTTGGCAGATCCGATGGCACTTGTGGTAGCAGAAGCTGCTGCGAAAGGACTAGAAATGGTGGGACTTCCGGAAGGAAGGATTCTTTTATCAGAGGCGGCACTTTATGTTGCTTGTGCGCCAAAGAGTAATTCGGTAATGGCTATAGATAGAGCGTTGCAGGATGTGAAGGAAGGAAATTATGGTGCTGTTCCCTTACATCTTAGAGATGCTAGTTATCCTGGAGCAAACAAACTAGGACATGGCAAAGGATACAAATATCCTCATGATTATGGGAACCATTATGTGGAGCAAAGATATTTACCTGATGAGATGAAAGATACAAAATATTATGTTCCCTCAGGTGTGGGTAAGGATACAGGGGCGAACGGTAGTTAAACCATTGTTAAACGGTAGTTAAACGGTAGTTAAACGATAGTTAAACCATTGCTCAACCATTGTTTAACCATTGTTTAACCATTGTTAAGCAGTTGGACAGTTGGACAGGAAAAGCGATAGCTGGACGGTAGTTGAACGATTGTTGAACTATTGTTAAACCATTGTTTAACTATTGTTTAACTATTGTTAGAGTAAGGGGGGATTAAAATGATTAAAATTGCGAACTGCATCACCGAATTGATTGGAAATACACCATTGTTAGAATTTCACAATTATTCTCAAGAGCTTGGCTTGAATTCAAGATTAATAGGGAAACTTGAATTTTTCAATCCCATGGGAAGTGCCAAAGACAGGGTTGGTTTTGCTATGATTAAGGATGCAGAAGAAAGAGGATTTATTGATAAAGATACAGTTATTATAGAGCCAACAAGTGGTAATACAGGAATTGGTTTGGCTTTTGTAGCTGTTACAAGAGGCTATAGGATTATTATAGTTATGCCTGATAATATGAGCGTAGAAAGGATAAAACTCTTAAAAGCTCTTGGGGCGGAAGTTGTTTTAACAGATGGGGCGGTTGGAATGAATGGTGCGATAAATAAGGCTCAGGAATTGGCAGAGAGTATAAAAAATTCTTATGTTCCCCAACAGTTTAAAAACCCTGCTAATGCGGAAATTCATAGAAAGACTACGGGAATGGAAATTTTACGAGACACTGAAGGGAAAATTGATTATTTTGTTGCAGGAGTAGGAACAGGGGGAACAATTACAGGTATAGGTGAGGTGCTGAAAGAAAAAAATCCTGAAATAAAAGTTGTGGCAGTAGAACCTTATAATTCATCTGTCCTTTCAGGAGGAAAGCCTGGGAAACATGGATTGCAAGGGATTGGGGCAGGTTTTATTCCTTCTATTTTGAATAGGGGCATTATTGATGAGGTTGTTACAGTTAAGGATGAAGAAGCGTTTACTACAATGAGAAATTTGGCTAGCATGGAAGGTGTAATGGCTGGAATTTCAGCGGGAGCGGCGGTATATGCTGCTACTATATTGGCAAGAAGGGAAGAGAATGTTGGAAAATCAATTGTAATTATTTTACCAGATACAGGTGAACGGTATTTAAGTGATGA
>JAQUGH010000016.1:23136-25096 GCA_028684195.1 Clostridia bacterium
AGTTGGACAGTTGGACAGTTGGACAGTTGGACAGTTGGAAAGGGAAAGCCATTGTTAAACCATTGTTAAGCCATTGTTAAACTATCGTTCAGAGGACACAACAGAACCGTCCCTAAGTGTCTTTTAAGTGTCTTTTCTCCTGCTTTTCCTGACCAACTGACCAACTGACCAACTGACTACTATATAAGAAGGAGAATATGTATGAAAATCAAGAAAAAAAGAGTGGCTGTTGGTATGAGTGGTGGTGTTGATAGTTCAGTTGCGGTTGCTGTGCTTAAAGAGGAAGGCTATGATGTTATTGGGATAACTGTAGAAATGTGGTCTAGTGATCCCGTCCATGATGCACGAAAAGTTGCAGAGGATTTAGAAATACCTTTTTATGTTGTGGATTTAAAAGATGATTTTGAGAAGTGTGTTATTAAATATTTTACTTCTGAATATATGAGGGGGAATACTCCCAATCCTTGTGTTGCATGTAACAAATATATTAAATTTTCTTCTTTCCTTCAAAAAGCATTATCACTGGGGGCAGATTATATTGCGACAGGTCATTATGCTAAAATAAAATATATATCAGATGCAGATAGATTTATGTTGTATAAGGCAAATGATGATCATAAGGATCAGTCCTATTTTTTATATAATTTGTCACAATATCAATTAGCACATACAATTTTCCCTTTAGGCGAATATACAAAGCAACAGATAAGGCAGAAGGCAGAAAAAATAGGCTTAAAGGTTGCGGATAAACCTGAAAGCCAAGAAATATGTTTCATTCCTAATAATGACTATAAGAGTTTTTTATTAGAGCGTGTTGGAACAAATAAATTTAAACCAGGAAATTTTGTTAATATGAAAGGTAAAATAATAGGAGAGCATCAGGGAATTCCTTTTTATACAATAGGACAAAGAAAAGGGATGGGCTTGGCGTTAGGGTATCCAGCGTATGTAGTTGCAATAAACAAAGATAATAATACAGTTGTGGTGGACAAGGAAGAAGAGCTTTTTAAGAAGGGACTGTATTCTAAAGATCATAACTATATTGCAATAGAGGATCTAAAAGAACCAATGAAGGTACAGGCGAAAATTAGATATGGGGCGAAACCTAGTCCAGCGGTAATAACTCCTGAAGATGATGGAAGGGTGAAAGTGATTTTTGAAACGGAGCAAAGAGCAATTACGCCAGGACAAGCTATCGTGTACTATCAAGACGATTTGGTAGTGGGTGGAGGAACGATTGATGAAGTGATTAAGTAAGGGTTTATATGTGTGCAGGTAGAAAATTACAAAAGTCTGACCCCCTTGTTTCACCATTTTTTTCAAGGTATTTGTTTTGCTGTTGAGGTGCTTCTGATAATTGAACAAATATTTGTGTAGAATCGATAGCAGGAGGATTGACTTTTGCGATGATTTTGAAATTCTTATCAAGTTGTCTTAGTATGGAATTTCTATATTCTTTTATTACTGATACTACTTCTGAGTTGTAATTAGCTGTACATTTTTCTAAATATGGATCTATAAATAAACTACTTTTATTTATAATATGTAGAGTTTCTAAAGATATTAATCCTTTTTCATGAGTGCGTATTTGCCTTTGATTTTCATTATTGAGAATAAGTTTTAAATCTTTTTTTGCTGAGATGGCTTCCGCTTTATTAATTAATTTATTTTCTTGTTGTTGATGGATTTTCTGTAATGCGTTTTTATAATTTGTTTTTAATTGTGTTTTTTGTTTATAGGAAAAAGACTCAATAAGACTAATAGAAAATTTATTAAGTTTTTTTAGTGCTATTTCTTTTGGATAATATGGTATTTCGTAAAGCATTAAATGTTTGAAATTTTGTGTACGTTGCTCAAGTAGACTACGTGAGAATTGATTTAAGTCAGATAAATTTTTTGTATATAGTTCCAAATAATCTTCCGAAGCGTTAGAAATTCGATTAACACCCATATAATACCC
>JAQUGH010000124.1 GCA_028684195.1 Clostridia bacterium
ACCATAATGAAAACAATTGAAGCAGGTGCGAATGCAATTACATTTACGCCACCTACTACAGCTGAAATATTTAAAGCAATGATGCAAAATTATCGAAAAGAATTATAGGTATGAGTGGTATGTAGCTTCTATCAAGGAAGGGTTCTTGATTAAGAAAGTTGGTGCAAAATGGCAGATTATATAGTAACATATTCTAAAACAAAGTTTTATCCGTTAGAGCCGATAAAAGAGGATATAAAAATTGAGGATATTGCCCACTCCTTGTCTTTAATGACAAGGGCTAATGGACATTTCGAACATTTTTATTCTGTCGCTCAACATAGCATTAATTGTTACAAAGAGGCAAAAAATCGTGGATATTCTCCAAGGGTACAACTTGGATGTCTTTTGCATGATGCGAGTGAAAGTTATATATCTGACTTAACAAGACCAGTAAAACGGAACATTCCTGAGTACTTCATTATTGAAGAAAAGTTACAGAAGGTAATTTATGATAAATTTGGACTTGGTGATTTATCAAAGAGTGAAAAAGATCAAATAATTGATGTTGATGATAGTCTTTTGTTTTTTGAGTTTGAAGCATTAATGGACATTAGGATATCTGATCTAGAACCTAAGAAGATTATGCAACATGATTTTTCCCAGAGGGATTTTAGTGATGTAGAAAATGAATTGATAGATGTGTTCAATATGCTTATGGAAAGCAATAAAAGGGAGATGAGCGATGCTTAGTTTAGTTTTACATATAGTGAATAATAACTAATATGTTTGCAAGTGTTAGTAGTGAAAAATGGTTTAATTAAATTATTTTATTAATATGAATAAAAAATTCTAAGCAAAAAGACATCGGATGGATATTCGATGTCTTTTAGAATGGGGGACTAAAGAATTGATAATAATGGGAACTATTTTGAAACGGAAACGTCTATAAATATAACATGAAAGAAAAGGAGTGATTATAGACATGAGAATATGGGAAAAGCATAAGATTTTAATTTCTGCACTTATTTGCACCATGATAGTAGGAATATTTACTTTTGTGAATTCTGGTATACCTATTGTTAATGCTATGGCTGGAGGTGATCCGGAATTAACAATTCAAAAAAGGCTTAATAATGCTATAGTTCTTTACACTGGTAGTTCGTTGAGCTTGGTTAATAATGAGGAATTGCAGGTTGATAAAGAAAACGTAGAAGTAGTTCCCTTTGTCAAAAATGGCAGGGTATTAGTTCCGTTACGCTTTATCTCCGAAAACTTACAAGCAAATGTAGTTTGGGATAAAGACACTTCGGCAGTGACTCTTACAGTAGGAAAAAAGAACGTAAAATTTCTTCCGGGAAATTCAGTCATGGTTGTAAATGGAAAGGATATTAAAATTGATGTTTCACCGGAAATTATTAACGGTAGGACTTTCGTGCCGATTCGTGCAATTACAGAAGCCTTTGGAAAGAAAGTGTTTTATGATCGTGGTTTAATTATTATCGGTGATGATAAAAGTCCCTTTGACAAGGAAACAGAAAAAACCCTTTTAGATACTGTAGTTGCTAGGGTAAATAACCTTCCTACTGTAGGTTCTTATGAGAATTTAAAAAACTTGTTAGCAGAGGCTAATGCACATTCAAATGACTATAGATATCGCATGAAGAGTGATATGGCTTTTGACGAGGTTGAAGTTATGAATAATATTGCTTCAAACTCTCAAAAAGAAATGAGTAAAAGTGTAGATGAAGCAACCGATTATTCTGAAACGAATGTTCAAGTGCAGGGTGTGGATGAAGCCGATATTGTGAAGACTGATGGGGAGTACATATATCAGGTAAACAAGGGGAGAGTAATTGTCTGCAAGGCATATCCGGCTGAAGAAATGGAAGTAGTTTCTACCCTTGATTTTACAGACGAAAATTACCAACCACAGGAGATATATATTGATAAAAAATACTTAGTGGTGATTGGTACTAGCCGACATAATGGGGAATATCCTGTGATTATGAATGGAATTGCAGATGGGGTGGAAAGTAAAAGAATATATCCGCGTCCCAACCATCACAGAGATAGTTTAAAGGCTTTGATATATGATATTAAAGATAAAACTAATATCACAAAATTAAGGGAAGTAGAAGTAGATGGACGTTATTTATCTTCTCGTAAAATTGGTTCTTATCTTTATCTCATAGCAAATAATCCAATTGAATGGTACAGCAATCAGAAAGAGGAAGATTATTTGCCACCTACATTTAGGGATACTGCATTTAAAGATGAAGCAGTTGCTATTCCTTACAAGGATATGTGCTATATTCCTCCAATTACCCAAGCAAATTATTTAGTGATTGCAGGAATTGACTTGGAAAGTAATGATGAGGCGGCTCAAATTTCTACATATTTAGGGGCGGGAGAAAATATCTATGTATCACAAGAAAATCTATTTATTGCGTTAAGTAAAAGGGAAAATGAGGATGTATCTATACAGCAAAATAATATGAAAAGAATAGCACCTCGATATAGGGGCGATAGTATAAATACCATGGTTTACAAATTCTCTTTGGATAAAGGGAAGGTAACATACCTTTCCAAGGGAGAAGTCCCTGGAACTTTGTTAAACCAGTTTTCCATGGATGAACATAAAAAACATCTTCGTATAGCCACTACTAAAAGAAGTATTTGGGGGTCGGGAAATAATCAGTCGCAAAACAATGTCTACATACTGGATGAAAGCATGAGCATTGTAGGACGGATAGAAGGGATTGCTCCTGGAGAAAAGATTTATTCATCAAGATTTATGGGAGATAGAGCGTATCTAGTGACTTTTAAAGATACAGATCCCTTATTTGTCTTGGATTTGAAAGAACCGCAAAATCCTCGTATATTGGGTGCTTTAAAAATACCTGGGTATAGCGATTATCTACATCCTTATGATGAGAACCATATAATTGGGATTGGAAAGGATACCATAGAAATTCCCTATAAAGATAGAGAGGGCAATGTCATTGATTCCAACGCATATTATCAAGGTATGAAGTTAGCCGTATTTGATGTGACGGATGTAAAAAATCCTAAGGAAATGTTTAAGGAAATAATAGGTGACAGGGGTACAGACTCTGAACTTTTAAGAAATCATAAAGCTCTTTTGTTTGATAAAGAAAAAGAATTGCTAACGTTCCCTGTAACGGTTATGGAGATACAAGGGGAGAAAATAGAAAGGCATCATCCACAATATGGACAGTTTGCCTTCCAAGGTGCCTATATTTACAAGCTTAATTTAGAGGATGGCTTTAAATTGAGAGGCAAAATTACTCACCTGACAGATGAAGATACTTTGAAAGCGGGATATAGGAGTTATAATTCAGGTAAAGCAATAAAAAGAATAATGTATATCAAAGATGTTTTATATACTTTATCGGATGATATTATGAAAGCCCATGGGTTTACGGGCTTAGAGGAAAGAAAAGAATTGAAGTTGTAGAGAAAAATGTTTGGTAATAATCAACAAGGCAAGTTCCTCATTTTTGAGGAGCTTGCCTTGTTTTATAATGCGATAATATGAAATAAATTTATTTTATAGATTAACAACGGTTTATGATAAAATAAGCTAAAACCACGTATAAGACTAATTCATTTTGATTTGATGAAATAAAAAATGGAGGAAGAGTTAGAAATGAGAGCAGTTTTCATCCTCAAGTTACCTTTATTATCGGTGAAAACGGAATGGGGAAGTCTACATTATTAGAGGCAGTTGCTACAGCTTGGGGTTTCAATCCAGAGGGGGGAACTCTTAATTTTAAATTTAATACACGAGACTCGAATTCTGCTTTGTATCGTCATATACGTTTAATTAAGGGAATTAAACGTCCACAAGATGGGTTTTTCTTACGAGCGGAAAGCTTTTATAATCTAGCGACAAACATTGAAGAAATGGATTATATATTCTCGACGAGCCTGAAGCGGCTTTGTCCGAATAGCTAACCGTCGCTAAAGTTTATTCTTCAAAATAGGAAAGGGTACACACCTGCAGCTGCAGAGTACTAGATTTTATTTCAAGATAGGTATGTCCCCAATTTGATGGGAGATAAGCGACGCTAAGCTCCTGGAATGGTTCAACTAACTTTAAGTGAAAAAACCCCACTTAAAGAAGTTTCACTTTATCACCACTTAGGCAGATGTCTATGTTGTCGAGAATTCATCAATTGGTAGAGATGAATTCGCAGTTTATTATTGCTACTCATTCGCCAATTGTTATGGCTTATCCAGGTGCAATGATTTTACAGCTAGAGGAAAAGGGATTAAAAGAAGTGAATTATGAGGAAACAGAACATTATCAAATCATGAAAGAATTTATTAATAAGCGTGAAAAAATGCTAGATATTTTATTAGAACCATAAAAAGGGGTTGCTACACAATGAACTATATTTTTAGTCCGTTGTGCAACAACCTTTTTTCTGTAAATAAACGTAATAGCAGAAATAGTTATTATGGTTTAATAGCAACTTTAATAACGTTTTCTTTTCTGTTTTGGAATATATCAAAGGCTTTTTCAACATCGCTTAGCGGCATTCTATGAGTAATTATTGGTGATAGGTCAATTTTCCCTGTTTGAATCATACGGAGAAGTCGTTCCATATGTCCAAGATACCCAAGACCCATTTCAATCTTAATATTTTTCATACAAATTTCATTTAAAGGAAGTGAAGCACTCTTACCGTACAATGCTACTAAAGATACACGTCCGCCAATTCCTACACATCTAACTGCTTGTTGCAAATTGGACTCTGTTCCTGCTGCATCAATAGCAACATCTGCACCTTGACCATTAGTTAGTTCATTAATTCTTTCTAATACGTCTTCTTTGGAAGAAAGAATAGTATGAGTTGCACCTAATTTTTTACTGACCTCAAGTCTAAATGTATTTTTATAACCTATAGCTATGATTTTTTCTGGAGAGAATAGCCTTGCAGAATGAATAGCAGCTAAACCAACAGGACCAGCTCCGAAAACTACTACCGTGTCTCCTACTTTAATATTTCCTTTTTCGGCTCCAAAAAATCCGGTAGATAATATATCACCTACAAATAAAGCTTGTTCATCACTAACATCATCAGGAATAGGTAACAATACATTATCAGCAAATGGTACTCGAACGTATTCACAATGTGTACCGGGAAGATTACCAAATTCAGGACCACTTCCATGTACTCCCCCATACATACAATGTTCAATGTGACCTGCTTTACAATTAGCACACTGACCACAATATGGAGCGGCTGGACCGGCTACTCTTTGACCGACTTTAACAGCTTTAACTGCACTCCCCACTTTTTCAATAACACCAACATATTCATGACCAAGAACATATTCAGGTGTTGTTGGTAGATGACCTTGTACTAAATGGACGTCACTACCACAAATACTTGTCAATGTAACACGCACGAGAGCATCTGTGTCATTAATAATAGCAGGTTTTTCTACCTCCTGTAGTTTTACTTCGTTTAATTTAGTGAAAACAAGACCTTTCAAATGAATTCCTCCTAGTAACAATTAATTTAATTTATTAATTATTATACACTACTTTTACATTAAATAATAGTATTTTTCTTAATTTAAAGGAGATTGTGAAAATAATATTTATCCAAATACCTAATTGAAGATATCTTTTGTAAAAAAGTGCAAGTAAATTCAAATGCAGTTTTATGATAACTATATTACCTTGTTCCTCTTGAATGAGTGTCTTTTTCTGGAGTCATAGGTTCTGTACCAATTGTTTTATCATTGCTACCTTAATTCCCTTGTAAAATTTATACCTACACAAATTATTATCGAAAGCATCCTTAAAACTGCGTAAATATAATGTTTTATTACACTATTTTAACTTTTACTATTGTATTCCTCCTCATATGTAGGTATAATATATTATACCTACATATGAGGAGATGAAAATCTATGAGTTCCATTATTAAACAAAAAGTTGGGAATAAGATATATCTTTATGAATCGGTATCATATCGCAATA
>JAQUGH010000125.1 GCA_028684195.1 Clostridia bacterium
TAACATTTTACATCATAAATCAATAAAAAAATTGCTATGAACCCTTATTTTTTATGGGTTTATAGCAATTTCCAAAATGTCATTTTTATTTATTATTTACATTATTTTTCTTCATGCGAAAGCCGTGGTATACATGCCAAAACCCCTGTATTTTAACATAAAAAAGCCTTATAATTAGAGATGGAGTAGTTCTTGTCCAAATCCAATTATAAGGAGTAATTAAATGCAGGACAAGAATACCACGAAATCCACATTTTTTCAATTGTTAAAACCAATTTTACCTCTAGAGCTTTGGCAAAAAATAAGTAAAAAAGTTGAGTCAGTCGATAAGTATGTTAAAAAGTTAAAAACCGTTCAACTCGTCCAACTGGTGATCAATGCTGAAATGAAACAATATTCAAGTCTCGCCCAGATAAGCAACAGTTTAAGTGAAGATGAGTTTGCCAAAGCCATTCATCTCGAATCTATTAGTACTTCGCAGATTTCTCGAAGGTTCAGAGAAATGCCAACCGAGGTCACAGGTATTATCCATAAAAGCATTGTGCAAACGTTAGGATTAAAACTGGGTTTCAATACTATACGTAAATCAATAGGGCGTCTCTATTTAATTGATGCCTCGACCATTACACTTTGTCTTTCTCAATATTTATGGGCCGACTTTAGGGATACAAAGAGTGGAGTGAAGCTTCATCAACGAATTCGATTTGCTGGTGATTCGATCCCTGATGCCGCAACCATCACAGTCGCCCGTAAATCTGACAAAAGTCAACTTGAGTACTTGATTGTCGAGGATGAAGATGCCTTAAATGTTTTTGATCGAGGCTATCTGCATTATAAGCAGTTTGATTCTTATTGCGGAAAAGGGATCCGTTTCGTCACTCGATTAAAGAATAACGCCTGTGTTGAAGTACTTCGAGAACTTGAAGTTACAGAGGAGATCATCATTGAAGGGGATCTCATCATACGTCTTGGTAAAGGGAAAAATCGAATGGAACATGACTTGAGACTTGTAATCACGAAGGATTCCGAAGGGAAAGCTGTCATGATTCTAACTAACGATTTTAACATTACTGCTGAAGAGATTAGTGTTATTTACCGCTACCGTTGGCAAATAGAATTATTCTTCAAGTGGATCAAGCAACATTTGACGATTAAGCACTTGTTTGGCAAGAGTCAAGCCGCAGTCGTAAACCAATTGTTCCTTGCCCTAATCACCTATTGTTTGATGATGTTGATTAAGTATAGATCGGACTACCAAGGTTCTTTGCTTGATATTCAGCGACTTCTTATGACTTGTTTATATGAGCCCTTTACCTCCTTTGTGCAAAAACTTCACAGAAAAGGCAAAACTACAAAAGGACGCCAGCGACATGATTCAGAACGAGTTTACGAAGAAACTTTGAATCAATTAAATTCAGGAGAGATGGATAACCTTTTCTATAGCGTTGAGATTCTCTAAACATCAAAACCCATAAATGTAAAAAAATGTGGATAAGAACTACCCCTTAGGTGGTGGTTAACTTTCACAGGCTAAGAAAAATCATTTGTATGTATGTACCATATATGGATTATATAACTAAGCTCATGATTTACCTTATGACCTCTTGGCAAGAATGATTTATTTTAATGCAACGCTAGTGTACCTCCATAATGTTAATATTTTATGGAGGTATTATCGCATTGCTACTGGAATTTTACTATGCACCCTTTCGTTGAGCGCTTACACTTGTTTGACAGGCTTATTTTGTGCTGCCTTATACAAAAACTCCCAGGATATCACGCTGGAATTTTTTTGTATATTGAATTGTATTTTTAGGAATTTCTTCCCTGAATTTAATGGCGTGAATTGCCATATATGGTTTAGATTATATTTTTGCAACCTACAACCTACAGGCAGTTTGAAATCTGTACCTGAATACCGATTCCGAGAAACTCACTCTCATCTCTTATAAAGCAGAAATATATTGCTAATATTACACGCTCCTTTCATGCAATTATTCTTTCAGGACACACTTTGAAGTCAACAAGTGTTCTAGCTTATACTTACCCTATGATTTACTTTTTTTAAATGGGAATAAATAACCTGCAAACATCATAATACTTGGAAGAGTTGCAAGCAATGTAACTGTCCATAAGTTCTTACTAATACCACCATACCAAAATAACTCAAAAAACGGTGAATTAAAAGTAAGTGTCGTATATTCTAAAACATTACTTATGGTTCCATGCATAATCATTTTCATTATTAAAAAAGCTACACTATTCAATAAAAATACACTGAGTATGCTCAATATCACTTTGAAGGTATTTTTATTATTACTCATGTATACTCCAACACTGGAATATGTAAGCAGAACAGCTAATAATCTAATAAAACCAATTACACATAGCGTAGTTCTCGTCCATCCAATCTTAAAAATACCACCCTCAGGTCCCACAACAAACAACACTAGATAAATTATACTTATAAAACATAAAGCAACATGTATAATCACAGGATTAAAAAGTCTGATTCTCAATTCAACCACCCCTATTATTCTATATCTACTTGCAAATAAAATTTTCTTAAGTAATCCTTACTTCTTGCTACAGTATTTTTGTACCTCTGACTACCAAAAGTAGAACCAGAATCTACACGAGTATATTTCCCAATCGCTCCAGTGCTTGCAGCATCATATCGTGGATTATCAATATCTCCTGAATCTGGGTCAGGATTATCTATACTAGGTTCAAAGTTATGAACAGACCATATAGACCCCTCATAATCGTTTGTTCCAATATCCATATGTGCATCAATGTCTTGCAAAGCATGTAACCCTTTTCCCAATAATTGTAATGTATTTACTCTCCACTCGTGTCTTTGTTCTAAGGTTATTTCCCCATTTGCATATGCTTCATTTGCCCAATTCCAGTTATATATAGCATCATTCAACATTTTATCGGCATGTGCTTGTCTTGAATCAACATCACTAGAATCTCTATCAAAATGCCAACTTTGGTCTTGCCACGGCATAGGTCCAGTACTCCCCTCATCCGTATCAACATCTGCTTCTGCCACAATCTCAGCATGATATGAATTTAACCCCATTTCATTAAAAATCCATCTTGTTGCATCTCCATGTACTAAATCGCCCCAATGTCCACTAGGATCAATATAATTTACAGGATCATTGTGGCAATATGTGTACTGGTTCAAGCTAAGCGGATTCGCTATATCCCCTTCATAGCTATCCTTGGTTATAAATCTGCCTACTACTGGGTCGTAATACCTTGCTCGCAGGTAGTACAGCCCGCTCTCTTCATCGTAATATTCCCCAGCATACCGAATCGGGTTATCTATTCCAAGCTTGGGATCTTGCCATTCCTCCAGTATTTTTCCCCACTCATCATACTCATAGCTGTTTACTGTGTTACCATTCTCGTCTATTATCTGTACTACGTCTCCATGTCCGTTGTAGAGGTAGTAGTAATATTTGCCGCTTACTTTTCTAGCTAGGGGTTTGTGTCCCCAGATTATTTGTGCGGTTACTGCTCCATTTTTGTTTGCTTCTGCTATGGTGTTTCCATTTAGTCCATAGTAGTATTTTGTAGTTCCTTCTGGGGTAATTTTTTCTACTCTTAGTCCGTCTGTGTTGTATTTGTACTGGTATGTCTTGTTATCTATATTATACTCTTTTAGTTGATCAAGTGTATCATAGTTAAAGCTGTATTCTTGTCCTATATTACCTAGCAGTAATATTCCTTCTAAGGCTGTTCTGTTCCCTCTAGCATCATAGCTGTAAGAAATGGTTGCGTCAGGTCTTTCTATATTTAATAGACGGTTTAATTCATCATATTTGTATTTTTTGATGCCATTTTTATCTACAATAGATGTAATGTTTCCATTTGGATCATAGCTTTGTGTGTATTGTTCGACTTTATTTCCTACTTTGTTGCTTATTGTTTTTAGTTGGTTAGTGTCAAAGTAGTTGAATTCTGTAGTTACTGCTGCTTTTTTGACTGGATATTGTAATCTCTTTATCATTCCATCTGCATAGTAGTCATAGTTAAATACTTTTCCGTCGACGCTTAGGGTATCAAGTCTATCATTTACATCATATTTATAGGTAACGATGAGGTTAAAAGGATCTTTGATAGTATTTAAGCTTCCATCTTTGTTATATGTATAGGAGGTTTTTTGAGTTGTGCTGTTTGGTAGTGAATCGCTTTTTAATTGTCCGTTGGGATAGTATTCGTAGGTTATCTTTCCTCTGCTATCTGTCAGGGTAATTTGGTTATTTGTAAAGCATTGGCTATAGTTGTAGGTGATTTGTTTGTCTTTTTTGTTTTTGTTATCTGTGGAGTTCATGGTAAGAAGTCTATTAAAGCTGTCGTAGCTATAGTTAAAGGTGTTCCCCTTTATGTCTATTCTTTTCTTTGCGTTACCTACTCCATCGTAAGCTATCCGTTCGGATTTAAGTGGACTTGGCTTGTTGGCACTGTCATATGGCTCATAGCTTTGGATCAGACGGCCTGTTTCATCGTATTTTTTCTCGGTTATCATTTCTCTGGTGAGTTTTCCGTTTTTGTCATATTCTTTTATTGTGGTATTGATTAAATTGCCTTGGTTGTTGTATTTGTATGATGTTGCTTCTTGTTTAGAACCGTCTCATCACTACTGTTCCATAAGCGTCAAAGGCAGAAGGACAGGAGCTTATCTAGTAATCAGACAAGTCCATGTCCTCTGCCTTGTTCGCCATATACGGTATATTGTGCCGTATGCAACCGAAAAAACAACAATCTTTTTCGATAACAGGATCGAAATCGCAATAAGGCTTCACACCGTTATCTATACTTTGAAATCTAAATAATAACTGTTTAATCTCTTGTTCTAAGTTATTAATTCTATATTTTTTATTATATATACTTATATCATTATCATCTTTAACTTCATATATTTCTTCTTCTTTTTCTTTAATAAGCATATTTAACATTCTTTCCACTTCACATATGTTTTTTAATTGGTACTGTGAATACATATATAAACTGAAATCCGAGGGACTAACATGCACATTATCAATCTCTTGTGAAAACACTTCAACAACATCTTCATATTTGTTACACATATATAATATTTTTGAAATATCAATGCCATCTACTTCACCACTTAAATTGATCTTATATTTTTTCATTAAATCTTGAGCAACTTTATATGCTTTATCTGCATCACCCAATCTTGCCAAGCATATACCATAACTAATATATGGATTAAAGGAATAATTTAGATCATCGCCCATAGAATGAGCTTTATGAAAGTAAATAGAAGCCTCCTCAATTTTCTTAAGTTTGTATAACACAACACCAAGATTGTTATGATTTGCTAAAGTTTCTTTACAAGCTACGGCTTTCTGCAATACTTTTTGGGCCAATTGAATTTTATTTAACTTTATATATGCCTCTCCTAAAATTGCGTACGGATAATATGAAATAGGGTTTAGCTTAATTGCTCTTTCTAGCAATTCAACTGTTTCATTCTCCTTATAAAACCACCTGCCTTGTGATGGTTCACCTATATTTAAATAAAAATATCCTAAATTACTTAATGTTTGTACACAAGGATCAATTTCAACTGCTCTTTTAAGTATCTCTAATGCACTTTCAAAATCCCTAGTCTCAACCATTGAACTAGCTAATTTACTCATTACCTCGCCATCTAAACCATTATTATTAATCATAGTCTGATAATAAGTTCTAATTGCTTCGTAATCCATTTTTTCACACCCCTTATATCTTAATTATAAAACATAAAAATGAACAAAAAGAAAGTCCATTCACTATTCTAAATTATAGTGAAATGATACTTACCTATTGATTATTTTCGATATAAATTACTTCCTTAACATCCAGTATATCTTTTGTTATTATTTCTAATATGTTTAGTTCATGAATGTAACCTCTTTTTTTATATTTATCTTATTTAACAACAAACAATTTTAGAGGTCACATTCAAG
>JAQUGH010000017.1:0-7507 GCA_028684195.1 Clostridia bacterium
ATTTCAAACATAAAATCCTCCCTTATATAAGACTCTTAATTAACAATGTTGCTAAAGTAGAGTAAATCAATAAACCTGTAATATCAACCACAGTTGAAATAAAAGGTGCTGAAGCTACTGCTGGATCAATCCCTATTTTCTTAAAAGCGATCGGAACTAATGTACCCATAGTAGAAGCTGTTATCATATTCCCCATCATAGCTAATCCCACTACTACCCCAAGCATAGGCTTTTTTAGCCACCAAGAAGCTACCGAGCCAACAATAAACCCTAAAATTGCCCCTATCATCAAACCTACAATGGCTTCCCTAACTACAACCTTGCAAACCTGATCATCCTTTATTTGATTTGTTGCAATTCCTCTAACAGTAATCGTCGAAGATTGTGTTCCTACATTTCCACCCATTCCAGTCAAAAGTGGAATAAAAAAAGCTAATGCTACTACGGCATTAAGTTGTTCCGAAAAACTGCTTAACACCTGACCCGATAGCAATCCACCCACCATAGTCACAAAAAGCCAAGGAAGACGTGTCCTTAACGATGCCACAATACGCCGTAAAAAGGAATCATCCTCATCTTCTTCACCAAGAGCACCAGCCAACCGATACATATCCTCTGTGGCTTCTTCATGTATTACATCAATAACATCATCAACTGTAACAATTCCCAACAATGAATTATCATGCTCAATAACAGGTATCGCTAAAAAATTGTACTTAGTTACAATTTGAGCAACTTCCTCTTGATCCATATCAACAGGTACACTTACAACATTTTTTTTCATAATGTCCTTAATAATAGCTTCGGTAGAAGCTATTATTAACTCTCTTAAGGAAATTACTCCCACCAAATGATTAAGTGCATTTACAACAAAAACATAATATATAGTTTCCGCATCAGGGGCAGTTTCTCTAAGAATATCAATCGCTTTAACTACTGTAATATTTTCATTAACGACCACATATTCCGTGGTCATTATTCCTCCTGCAGTATCTTCAGGATAAGTTAAAAGCTCCCTTACCTCAGCTCGATCTTCTTTCCCCAACATTTGTAAATAGCGAGCTTGTTCATTATCAGACAACTGCCCCAAAAAATCTGTAGCTTCATCAGCAGGCATTTCTTCCAATATTTTGGTAGCTCTTTTCAAATCAAAAAAACTTAATAATTTTATTGCCAATTCTGTATCCATTTCATTTAATACAAGAGCTATTTTTTCATTAACAAGCAAGGAAATTACTTGAAACTGCTGTTCTACTTGAGCTAAATTTTCTACAATTTCCGCAATATCAACAACCTGAAATTGATTTAGAAAATTTTTGACCTGAATTAAATTATTCTTTGCCAAATATTGTTCAAGCTCTTCTACTAGGTCTTTCTTTTCCTTTTCTTTTTCTTTTTCCACTCTGCATCCTCCCATTAATCAGAAGCAGAGTTTATATATGTATACACCTCTTTAATAACATCACATCAACAATAAGGTTAAACTCTGCACCGATTTTCTTATTAAATTTTATTATTTTTATATTGTTGCTTATACTAGGGGGGTACGAATCCATATATCTCACTACCTTCCTCATTTCACCTATGACTAGACTCTATCAATTTTACCATATTGTTGTCAAGAAAATACATAACCAATTTAAAAATTATTTTCTTACGCATATCACAGGGAGATATAATTTTAACTATTGACATACTAACGGAAATGATTTATAAATAAGTTAGGTAAGCTTAACTTTTGCTTATTTTTACGAGATCTCTCCAAAGGAGGAAAATTATCATAGAAAATACACTTACCCCTTCATTTCAAGATTATCTTGAAATTATATTAAAACTCTCTGATGACGACACTAAAGTACGAGTTACCGATATTGCAATTAACCTAAATATTTCTAAAGCCAGTGTAACCCAAGCTATAGACACATTAATTGGACAAGGTTATGTGTCTAAAGAAAAATATGGTCCAGTAACTCTTACTAGAAAAGGAACGCTTGAGGCAATGAAAATAATTAATATTCATAAAGTCATTCGTGAATTTCTTATTAAAGTTTTAGAAACAGATTCCGATGTTGCTGATAAAGACGCCTGCCTCATGGAACATATAATTAGTCCGCAAACAATAGAAAGAATGATCTCATACTTGGAGAAAGGTAGATTTGAAATCAGCAATGATCTTGACCTAAAAGAAACTAAATCTTTCTTCAACAGAAAGTATTAAAGAAATGGGGTGCATCTCATGGCAAAAGACGAAACACCACTTATTGCAATAAAACCAGGCAACAAAGTAACTGTAAAAAGAATACATGGCGGATTAAATATGAAAATACGTCTCAACGAGATGGGAATAACTTGTAATTCGGAAATAAATGTAGTACGCAATGATGGTTGGGGACCTGTGATAATATCCCTTTCAATGACACGTTTGGCTATTGGACGCCAAATGGCTAATAAAATATTAGTTGAAAAAAAGAATTAACAAAAAACACGCTGCTTACTCAATATTAGAAGGAGAATTTGCATATGCCCATAACAACCGAAGTAGTCGCCTTAATTGGAAATCCAAACACAGGAAAAACATCTCTTTTTAATTGCTTAACAGGAGCAAAACAAAAAATCGGAAATTGGCCAGGAGTAACAGTTGAAAAGAAAGAAGGTACACTTTCAAACAATAAAAACACAAATATTGTTGATTTGCCTGGAACTTACAGCCTTGACACATGCTCAGCAGATGAACTGGTAGCTCGTAACTTTATTCTAATAGATAAACCCGACACGGTAATAAATGTAGTTGACGCCACAAATCTTAAACGTAATCTTTATTTGACAATCCAACTTTTAGAAATGGGAGCCAATCTTATTCTGGCTTTAAATATGATGGACGAAGCGAAAAACAATAAAATTAATATAGACATTCTAAAGCTTTCTTTTTTACTTAAAATGCCTGTTGTGCCAACCACTGCAAGAAACAATCATGGAATAACGGAGCTTATTAATGTTTTAAAACTTAATAAACCGCAAAATTTGAACTTTCATATTAACTATGGTGAAGCTATAGAAAACGTATTGCAAGAAATTGAAAATATCCTTATCTCATCTAATCTTCCCTTTTTACCATTCTCAACTCGTTTTTTAGCCCTTAAAATGCTTGAGAATGATAACAGTATTCTTAAAATGATTGAGAACACTAGCGAGTTGAAAAATGCTCTCGCAATATGTGAAAAAAGCAGAAAAGAACTACTAACCTTATTAGGAGAAAAACTTGACACAATATTTATTGAAAAACGCTATGAATATATTGACACTCTCCTTCAACAAACAGTCAAAGTTGAAAAATCACTAGCCTCAATAACTACTTCAGACAAGATAGATAAAATTATTCTAAATAAATATGCAGGTCTTCCTATATACCTTCTCACGATGTTAGCCATTTTTAAATTTACATTCACCGTAAGTACTCCCCTCTCACATTGTCTAGAAATACTTCTTACATGGTTAGGTAATTGGATTCAAAATCTGATCCCTGATGGACTACTCTCTTCATTCTTAGTAGAAGGATTAATAGGAGGAATGGGTGCGATAATAGTTTTTTTGCCTACCATATTATGTCTTTACTTAGCAATCTCTTTATTGGAGAACAGCGGATATATGTCGAGAGGTGCTTATATCATGGATCGTTTTATGCGAAGTATTGGACTTGAAGGGAAGTCCTTTATCCCTTTGGTTATTGGTTTCGGTTGTAATGTTCCTGCCATCTTAGCTACTAAAACCTTGGAAAACCCCAAAGATAAAATGATTACAATTCTCATTACACCTTTAATGTCCTGTAGTGCTCGTCTTCCTGTTTATGCTCTTTTTATCAGTGCATTTTTTTCACAGCATCAAGGTCTTATCCTTTTCTCACTATATTTTCTTGGTATTGTTTTAGCAATTATCATGGCTAAGATATTTAGGGTTTTTTTCTTTCCAGGGGATATTACTCCTCTTGTCATGGAACTTCCCCCTTACAGATTACCAGCCATAAAAAGTACTTTTATTCAAATGTGGCAAGAAGGAAGTTCCTTCTTAAAAAAAGTAGGAACTATAGTTTTTGCCGTCGTAATCTTGGCTTGGGCTCTTTCCAACTTCCCTTGGGGAGTGGAGTATGCTGGCCCAAATAGTTTAATTGGTAAAATTGGTTCTTTTATTGCTCCACTTCTTGCTCCACTGGGATTTGGAACTAGAGAAGCGGCCTCCGCCCTACTTTTTGGAACAGTTGCCAAAGAGGTTGTCGTAAGTACCCTTGGTGTATTATATAGTGCAAGTCAAGGGGGATTAGTGAACGTAATAAGTCAAACTTGGACTCCCTTAAGTTCACTTTCTTTTATGGTAATGACCTTAATTTATGTACCCTGTGCCGCAACCATTGGTGCTATAAAAACGGAAACAGGCTCCTGGAAATGGGCTGCTTTTTCTGTCCTATATACCTTTAGTTTAGCTTGGATTATAGCTTTTCTTGTTTACCAGGGAGGATTACTTTTAGGTTGGGGGTTATAAAACATGGAACAATCTATTATATTGTTAATAATATTTTTATCTGTTTTATTTATCATTAAAAAAGTCTACAAACAAGGCACAACCGGTTGCACCGATTGTGCCAAATGTACAAATTGTTCAAATAAAAAAAACTTTAACTAATCTACTTTTGCATGTTTCATTCTACACAAAAGAGCACTAATAAATGCAGTAAAAGGAACTGCTAAAAATAAACCTATGCTTCCCGACAATGCCCGTATTATTTCTGCAGTAATTATATCAAGATTTACATACTTTATTAGCGGTATGTTATATGCAGTAAACAATAATAATAATGGCAAGGCACTACCTACATAAGCAAGAATCAAAGTATTCGACATAGTTCCAATAATATCTCTCCCAATGTTCAATCCACTCTTTGTAAGCTCTTTCAACGTTAAGGAAGGATTGCTTTTATAGATTTCTGTCATGCTAGAAGCAATAGTCATTGCCACATCCATAACAGCTCCTAGTGAACCTACTACAATACCCGCAAAAAGAATTCCCGTAGGATCAAGTTGTCCTTGAGGTAAATTAAAAAAGAGAATTCTACTTTCCTCCGTAGTAAGCCCGCTAAGACGTGAAAGACTTATAACTGTTTTAGCAAGAATACCACCTACCAAAATTCCTAACACAGTACCGGATATTGCTGCTAGAGATTTTTTTGTGAACCCGGTAATAATCATATGGGTTATTATTGTTACACCTGCACAAATCAATATAGTAATAATAACAGGATCCTTGCCTAATAATATTGCAGGTAAAAGTATTTTTATAACAGCCCATCCCGTTATAAATAAAGATAATATTGTCTTTATTCCTTGTTTAGCCCCAATAATTAAAATACACAGAAGAAATGCAATTAACAAATAAGTCAAATATTTATCTCTAGCGATCCCTGCTATATATGCTTCCTTTAAAATATAATCTTCAACTTCTAAATTTAACACTACTTCATCACCAGGATAAACTTTAAAACTATACGCTGGATTGGAATCCTCATAATGTTTAGTATTAACAAGTCTTCCAGCAAAACTACCATCCTTGATCTTCACACGAACCAAATAACCATTTTCAACGAACATACTTTCAGCTTGTTCCTGACTTAATTCTAATTCCGTTACTTCTTCAACAATCCCTTTAACCATTATTTCAGAATTTACCTGTCCCTCATAATTCAAAGATTTGCTATAAGCAAATCCCCCAATAATTAAGAGCAAACTAATTACATAGGCCAACTTTTTTTGCACTCAACATTTCACATCCTTAGTCACTATAATTATATCCGTAGTCCCGTATGCTTCTTTCATTATTACGCCAATCGGTCTTTACTTTGACCCATAACTCCAAGAATATTTTATTTCCCAAAAGCGTTTCTATATCTTTTCTAGCCAATGATCCTACTGTCTTAAGCATTTCTCCCTTTTTACCTATAATAATTGCTTTCTGAGAATCACGTTCAACAATTATTGTCGCACCAATATAAATAAGATTTTGAGAGCGTTGCTTCATCTGCTCTACATTCACTGCCACTGAATGTGGTATTTCTTCACGTGTAAGACAGAGAATTTTTTCCCTAACAAGTTCTGCTACTAAAGTTCTTTCCGGCTGATCTGTAATGGCATCTTCCGGGTAATATTGAGGTCCCTCCGCTAAATTCAACATAGTAGATTCCAAAAGCGACTCTAAATTATCCCCTGATAAAGCCGAAATAGGAATAACCTCTTTCCAATTCATCTTCTGACGATAAAACTCTATTAGCGGTAATATTTCAGTCTTTTTTATTTTATCTATCTTATTAAGTAACAAAAAAACCGGGGTATCTAAATTTTTTAATTTCTCAATAATAAATGATTCCCCTCCACCAAATGGTACTGAAACATCTATCAAATAATAAACAACATCAATCTCACTCAAAGTACTCATAGCTGTACCAACCATTGTCTTTCCTAACCTATCATGGGGCTTATGAACGCCCGGGGTATCAAGAAATACAATCTGATATTGTGGTTTGCTCAACACTCCTACAATTCTGTTGCGTGTAGTTTGTGGCTTATCGGATACTATAGCAATCTTTTGTCCGATAAGCTTATTTAATAAAGTGGATTTTCCAGCATTAGGTCTTCCAATTAAAGCAACAAAACCTGATTTAAAGCCATTTTTCATGAATTATTAACCTCCAGTTTTTTTGATGTAAAAGCATACGGTAAAAGCTCTCTAACCGTAGTATATACAACCATCCCTTTTAAATTAGACATTATTACAACCATATCAAGAGAAAATTCAGCTAATACTTGCCTACATGCACCACATGGTGAAATTGGTTTCTCCAAATCAGCTATAATTGCAATTGCTTGAAAAGAAGTAACTCCCTGGGATACAGCACTAAATACCGCAGCCCTCTCTGCACATATTGTCAACCCATAAGAAGCATTTTCCACATTACAGCCAGAATATATTTCCCCATTACCACCTAATATAGCCGCCCCTACTTTAAAACGTGAATAAGGAACATACGCATTTTCTCGTGCACTTTGAGCCATTTTAATAAGTTTATCATTGTATTCCAAATTAGCTCCTTTATAATTTCCCATTATCACTTCACCTCAATAAAGTAAATAATCTAATAATCCACTCTAGTCCCTTTAGGAACAATTTCTATCCAAATTGGTCCTTCCATAAAATCTAACACATTACCATCACTATCAGTATACTTGGTAAGCTCATTAGACGCCTTCTTCTCCCAATATCCCTTAACAACCTTACCCTCACGGAATATAAGTGCCGCCCCTCTACCCTCTGTTACCAAGTCCAGATGTCCATCACCATCTAAATAACTACAAGAAACATATTGTACCACCACATTAGGTGTTATTAATTGTTGTCCGAAAGGATTAGTATGGGGTTTATCTGCCGTAAAGCGTTTAAAAGCCCTTATTCCCTCATCAAAAACAAA
>JAQUGH010000017.1:7607-25046 GCA_028684195.1 Clostridia bacterium
CTAAATAACTACAAGAAACATATTGTACCACCACATTAGGTGTTATTAATTGTTGTCCGAAAGGATTAGTATGGGGTTTATCTGCCGTAAAGCGTTTAAAAGCCCTTATTCCCTCATCAAAAACAAAACTAGCAGTACAATTCTTATTTGAATAATATATATTAATATCATGTATTTTTTCACCTTTAACCTCTTTATCCTCTTTATCCTCTATATAGAGCTTCCTATATGGAGGTTGCATTAAAAGATTATCAAATGACAAGTTCTTACTCGTCCTACGTAGTGTGTCTGATGTAGTATAAAGATTATGGGGCATCGCACGATCAGGTATACGCCAGAAAGCTGTTTTAACTTTAAAGTTTCCATATATTTCGTCAAGATGATCCATTGTATCATTTTCTAAAATTCTGATAGACTCATTCGAACCTCCTGCATGAACCAAAATTCCTCGGTATTCTTCACCTACTTCTATAAAATAAGGTCTAGCACTACGAACTGGTCCTATCAAATTGACATTATCATTACTAATAATAGCAACAAAACGCGTCAAGCCCCCCTCAACAGGAAATTCCATAACTACATCTGCCTGATCTAACCCAGCTTGAGGTCTCGCCTCCACTGCATTATCAATGATCACCGCTAGCACTCTTTTCCTTTGTTTATCCTTCCAACCATCAAAATAATATGTCTTTTCTTTAACTTTGCTTTCATCATTTTCATTTATGTCTCCTTCTTTTTCCTTTTCTTTTCCGTTATCTATATCTATATCTTTTTCCTTTTCTTTATCTACCTTTACAATTTCTTTTGGTAAACGAGGTGAATTGAAATAATAGGTAATTAGACCAACAAATATACTTAAAAGAACACCTATTACACACCATAGTACATATTTATTTTTCATTATCATACCCCCTATCTAAATCTAGATTAACCAAAACAGATCTGCTATTTGAATCATTCATTTTTTCTAATACGCAGCTTTCCTATTCGTCTTCCTATGATTTTTTCTATTACAACATGAATACCATTAAAATCTATTTCTTGTCCTTCATACGGAAATCTACCTAAATTATGAAACACTAAACCACTAATAGTTTCAAATTCATCCTCTGATAAATCTATCCCCAACAAATCACTAATTTCAGATATTGGAGTTCGTGCATTAACAAGAAAAGAGCCATCAGCCAAAACTTCTATAGCTAGCTCCTCATGATCATATTCATCTTGAATATCCCCTACAATCTCTTCAATGACATCCTCAATAGTGACTAAGCCAGCTGTTCCACCATATTCATCAAGCACAATTGCCATATGTACTTTTTCTTTTCTTAATTCAGCAAATAAATCATGCACCTTTTTGCTCTCTGGAACAAAATAAGCAGAACGCATAACCTCTTTAAGCAAAACTTTTTTTGTTGGAGGTTCAAGTAGCATACTAAGTGTATCTTTTGCATAGATAACTCCAATTATATTATCCAAACTTTGATCATAAACAGGTATTCGGGAATGTCCCACTTTCATAATTAATTTAATTAGGTTTTCTAATGAGTCGCCAGCATTAATTGCAATAATATCAAGCATTGGCGTCATAATTTCATGAACATATATATCGTCAAATTCAAATATACTATCAATCATGTCTCTCTCACTATGGTCTATTAGTCCTTCTTTTTCCCCTACATTAACCAACATTCTTAATTCCTCTTCTGTAATAGACGAATTCTCTTTTTTCGACCCACCAAGTAATTTTACTAACACATTAGTAAATAAATTAAGTATATGAATTATTGGAGAAAGAATAAACCCAAGACTGTCAATATATCCACTTATCTTTAAGGAAAAATTCTCAGCATTCCTCGAAGCAAGTGTTTTAGGGGTTATCTCTCCAAAAACAAGAACTAAAAAAGACATCATACCTGTAGCAATTCCTACTCCCTTGCTACCAAATATACTGATTGCTAAAGTAGTGGCTAGAGCAGTAGCCCCTATATTTACTACATTATTTCCAATTAATATAGTAGAAATAAGCCTACCTGGTTGTTCCAAGAGATGTTTTGTCTGAATAGCCTTTTTATCTCCTTCTTCAGCAAGATGACGTATTTTTACCTTGTTTACAGAAAACATTGCAGTTTCCGATGCTGAAAAGAAAGCTGAAATAATAAGAAGTAACAAAAGACATACCATCTGAAATATTTGTGTTTCAGTCAAAAAATTTCCTCCTAACAGAAAAATATAATCGGTAACTTAAAGTGAAACTTCTTTTCAGTGGGGGGCTTTCTTCATCTTAAATATTTTAAGGAATCAAGTGTTTTCTCTTCCATTTCTCTCATTTTTTTAGTATCTTCCACATCTTGATGATCGTAACCCAGTAAATGAAGCATCCCATGAACTGTTAAAAAAGCTAATTCCCTTTCAACCCCATGTTTATATTCCTTTCCCTGAGCAATAGCTCTCTCTACAGATATAATGATATCACCCAATAAATGGACGTTAACTACATTGATCATGTTTACTTCACTCTCTTGAGCCTCCTCATCAAACGCAAAAGATAAAACATCCGTAGCTTTATCTATTCCTCGGTAATTTCTATTTAATTCTCGTATAGTCATATCATCAACAAATGCCAGACTTACCTCTGTCTTATCATCCAATTTAAACCTTTGGCTTATCTCTCTTCCCACATTCTGAATCACTTTCTCCATCTCGTGGTTTATCACCACTTTCTCCTGTTCGTTCCCTATTACTATCTTCATCAGGAGCATCCCCTCCCTTCATTGCTTCTAAAACATTTTCAGGATACTCAATTCTTGTATGAAAAATGCCACTTAAAATTCTAGTAAAAGCATTAGCAATCAACTCTAAATCTTTAAAGGTAAGATCTGATTCGTTCAATTGACCATCTTGTAAACGTTCCTTAATTATTTTACGCACTAATCCCTCAATTTTTCCGCTATTTGGTGCACTCATAGAGCGCACAGCAGCTTCAACACTATCAGCCAACATAATAATAGCTACTTCTTTAGTCTGAGGTTTAGGTGCATTGTATCTATAATCATCTTCCTTTGTATTCTCCGAATTATCTGATTCAAGGGCTTTATGATAAAAATAAGTAACTAACCCTGTCCCATGATGTTGTGCTATAAAATCAATAATAACAGAAGGAAGTTTGTGCTGATGAGCCAACTCTACACCATCTTTAATATGAGACGTAATAATAAGCACACTTAAAGGGGGCGAAAGCTTTTCATGAGGATTATCCTCTCCCATTTGATTTTCAATGAAGAAATAAGGTCTTTTTAACTTGCCAACATCATGATAATAAGCTCCCACTCTTACTAATAATGAATCAGCACCTACAGCATCAGCAGCAGCTTCACTTAAGTTACCCACTAAGATACTATGATGATATGTTCCGGATGCTTCAAGTAATAGTCTTTTCAGTAACGGTTGATTAGGATTAGAAAGTTCTAACAATCTTACACTGGTCGTAATTTTGAAAGCAGATTCTAAAAATGGTAAACTACCATATGCCAAAATAGAAGAAAATAAGCCATTAATAATTCCCATGGAACAACCTATCAAAAGAAGTGACCAGTTATAACTATTCATCATCCCCAAAGCTAATATACAAACAACATCAGCAATAGCAATAAATAGACCCGCTTTAACCCAATCGAATCTTTGATTAAATTTTCCAACACTATAAATACCAACAAGCCCTCCCACAAAAGCATTTATCACATACGAAAGTTGATTTCCTGTCAATATACCTACAAGAAAACTAAGAAATATCGTAGCATAAATTGCCAAACTAGTATCCAATAGAATTGCAATGAGCATCGATCCAGTTGCAACTGGAATTAAATAGCCTACCATATCGGCAATTTCAGGGTTAGAACTAATATTAACTGCATATATCAATTTAGCCAAAAGTAAAATTATAAAACAAATCAAACATAAAAGAATCATACTAATATCCTTGTGATACAAATCTTTCCTATACTCTGTTAAATATATATTTGTTAAAACTGAAATTAAAATTATAAGAATCATTATGCCCATTAATGTGACATATGGAGTCACCGACCTTTTGTAACCAAGTGCTTGTAGAATCTCAATATGATCATTTGTAACAAGTTCACCTTCTCCTACAATCTTCTGTCCTTTTCTAATTGTGACCATCACAACCCCTTGATTTCGAGATGCCTCCTGTTTTGCTCTAACCGTCGCCTCTTCATTTTTTATATAATTAGGGTTGAATTCCACTTTATCAAAACACGATCTCAAAAACTCCTTATAAGGAACCGTAATATTCAAAAAATTAAGTTGCGTATACAACTCTGCTTTCTTTTTCTCAACTTCAAAACCTCTAACCCCAGTCTGCCAGTGACTTTCTAAAATCCTAACTGCTTCCAATTGTAAACTTTCTACAGTATCATTATCTAATGATACTAAAGCACGAGCAGTACCCTCTTCAAGTTCGTATAGCTCTTGCAAAATTTGAATTTTTTCCTTTGTACCAGCTTCACTGTTAACAAGATTTTTAAACTTATTAACAGCACCCATCAACTCATCTTCCATCCTCATTAAAATACTTCTATCCAATATATATACTTCTTCTATTCTATCCTCAGCTATTTTTCTTTGTTCTTCAGTTTTACTTTTGTTCTCAAAAGTTATTGTTTGTGTAGCTTTAATCGTAGTAGGGGATACCTGCCCTTCCTTCACAGGAAAATCTCCTGGCAAATAATGCACTATAAATATACTCATAACACCTATGAATAAAACAATTAACCAACAAATCCTTTTAAATCTACTGTTTTTTTGTATAAAACCAGCTTCTTTTGAAATCGATTTTTTCATATTTTGAGTATCTATGTTAATCTCCCCCTTACATTATCTAATTTTCTTCATTTTCCATACACTGATAATTTTCATAAGCCACTACAATTCTTTGTACTATTGGATGCCTTATTACATCTACTTGACTTAAGTATTGAAAACCTACCCCTTCAATCCCTTTTAATATCTTCTGAACAACTATCAAACCTGACTTAGACTTTTTTGGTAAATCCACCTGTGTTACATCCCCTGTTATAACAACTTTAGAACCAAATCCAATCCGCGTCAAAAACATCTTAATCTGTTCAGGTGTTGTATTTTGTGCTTCATCCAATATGATAAATGAATCATTTAAGGTTCTCCCTCGCATATATGCAAGAGGTGCTAATTCAATAATGGATTTTTCTATATATTTTTGTGTAGTTTCGATACCAAGAACATCATAAAGTCCATCATAAAGGGGACGCAAATAAGGATCTACCTTTTCCTGAAGATCTCCCGGTAAAAATCCTAGTTTTTCACCTGCTTCTACTACTGGACGAGTCAATACGATTTTACTTATTTTTTTACTTTTGAGAGCTGCCACCGCCATTACCACAGCCAAATATGTTTTACCGGTTCCTGCCGGTCCTATCCCAAAAACAATATCATGATCTTTTATGGCTTGTACATATTGATACTGCCCAATCGTCTTTGGCTTAATTTGTTTACCTCTGGCAGTAATTTGAATAACCTCACTTAAAGCCTCTGCAAATTTTTTTTCTCTTCCTTCATTAACTACACTTAAACAATAATTAACATCAGACATTGAAATAACATTTCCAACCTTAATTAATTCGATAAGACGTTTTATTACTTCACTTGCATAAGTAATATCTTCTTTAGTTCCAGTAATATTTATATTACCACTACGAGCTACAATTTTTACTCCTAGTTGACATTCCAAAAACTTAATATTTTCATCTTGTGAACCATATAGCACTGCCGCTTCCTTATTGCTAAGACTAAAATTTATTTCTTCCATGGCAGTCAATCTACCTACCCCCTGAAATTATTAACTAGTTTCCTAGATATTTATTATACCCTATCCTGACTTCATAGACCACCTTTTATTAATTGTATCTATATCTCAATACATTTTCTTCTTACTTAACCGTTGGTTTTTATAAGTTCCAATATTTTCGATTGTCTCAAGAATATACTTAACTACCACTAACTCTTTTTCTTTATTAGAAATAGGTTCATACTTCTGTGAAATTATCCTACAATCAGTTGGAAGTGTATTTGTGATTTTCTTCTTAGCCCTCCTAATTGCTTCCTTATATGCACCTTCTATTTTCCAATTATTAATTTTACAAGTTTGTTCTTTATATATAACAGTAATTAATTCGACGGGGCACTTTATAATCCTTCCCTTAATATTGAAAAGTTGTTTTACATGGCAAATCTCACGATAATTTTTATAGGGTACTTTTGGCTTTCCTTTTAAATATATCTCTTTCCCCATAACTTTTATTAACACAACGCTACTCCCAACCCCGGTATCTCTGATTGTTTTTTCAATTACAGGACACTCTGCTATAATATTACGAATAACTCTAGCCCTAACAAGTCCTCGAGCTCTAACTTTTTGCGCCTCCCCATCTGGCACTATAGTTCCATTTTCGAGTATTTTTACATGGGAATAAAATAGTCCTGCAATAAGTGTCTGTCCCTTCTTTACCTTATCTCCTTCCTTTACTAAAGAGGTACCTGTCAAAACAAGGAGTTCTTCTATTTCACCATCCAAACACGCAATAAGATCAGCAGGTTTGTTTTTATCGCTATCCAACATAAGTGTTTTTTCAGCTACTTCAATAATAATTTTAGTGCCTTGTATATGAACTCCAACCCAGGACAGTTCTGGTATTTCCAATAATAATTTTTCTTTTATTACTTTACTTTTTAAACTTGCTTTAGGTACTCCCCTTTTTAACCCATATTCCTGAACCTTACTTAAAATAATATTAGTAGATATTTTTTCATTTCCAGTTATTTCTATGAACCATATAAATGATCCTAATATATATATAATAATGCAGAATAAAAAAGCTCCTACAACCAAGAGTTTTCTCCTTTGGGCTCGCATAAGCAAAAAAGGCATTCCTCTCTTTGCAACAATTTTTGCTTTACAAGAAGAACGTCTAATTAGGTAACGTAAGGCTTTATAACCACCAATACTAACTTTTAATTTATAACATTTTTCCCCTGTCTGCTTAATATCCCATATATGTATACCCCTACTCAATGCCATGTTAATGACTCTTTCGGGGTTATTACCATTTAATATAACTTCTAAATATCCTGTCACTTTAACAATCCATTTCATACTCTACCCCCTAGCAATGATATTTGATTAGACCAATACTTCCATCCAAATGTATTTCATCTCTGCTAATGTTACAAATAGACATGCTTTTTCCTGTTATTTCAATTTCTCCTGAATTTATTGAAATTCTAATTCTATCAGTGCTGTATTCTATGATCCCTCGATGATTTTCTATTAACGCCTGCATATTCCCTATTAAAGTAACCTTAGGCAAATCTAAAACTATTTCTTTTGGAAAATCCAAAACACGAGCCAGCTTATCCACAGCAATCCCTCCTACTCACTTAATAATTCTATGCCCCTTCTTATTAAAACAGAACAAACTAAAAAAGACCCAAGAACATCTAGGTAGTACTGAAAAACCTACGGTTTTTCAGTACTACCTAATATCCCAGATCTTTAACCACTTTCATCTCACAAATTACATTTTATCCGAATAGCTAAACGTCGACTTCACTTTATACAAAGCTCCTACCTCTTTTTCGCAAAGCCTTGGGTTTTTGGAGTATTTCACTCCAAATTATAGCTTTAGCATAATTTACATCTGAAAGCAATGAATTACTAGCAACTTGTGAGTATACAGAAGATATTCCAATTTCAGATTCAATAATGTTTTTGCTTCCAATTTTATCTTGAACTTCATCTGATGATTTGTTTGTTGCATTATTCACAACATCAATATTTTTTTCATCTATGTTCTTTGATTCCACAAAGATATCATTAAATTCTTCCTGTTTTAATAAAGGTGGCTTATACAAATCTCCCGTTTCTCTAACTACATAGGCTGGTTTTCTTTGTATTGTTTCTTCCTCACTAATAATTTCTTTATCAGTGAATTCTTCATAAAGCTTTTTAGAAACAACCCTTCTAACCTGTTGCATTCTCTCACGAGGAACACTTTTATCCATTCCTCGTTTTTTATCTGCATTCGAACGAAAAGCAGCATATAATATTACAATTATCACCCAAATAAAACTTTCCAAAGGGGAACACCCCTTCCTTTTCTTGATAATTAATTATCATATCTATTTATTACTTTCAATATTTTTGGTATCTGTGGATTTGGCAATGGAGCCCCTCATTTCAGTATCCGACAATACATTCTGCAACTGATAATAATCCATTACACCTAATTTTCCTTCTCTAAGAGCATATGCCATAGCCTTAGGTACTTCTGCTTCTGCTTCCACAACCTTAGCTCTCATTTCTTGAACTGACGCTAACATTTCTTGTTCTATAGCCACAGCTAATGCACGACGTTCTTCTGCCTTAGCCTGAGCAATCCGTTTATCAGCTTCAGCTTGATCTGTTTGCAGTTGAGCACCAATATTTCTTCCTACATCAACATCAGCAATATCTATGGAGAGTATTTCGAAGGCTGTTCCTGCATCCAATCCTTTATTAAGCACTGTCTGTGAAATCAAATCTGGATTCTCCAACACTGCTTTATGTGTATCTGAACTACCTACCGTAGTTACAATACCTTCACCAACACGAGCTATGATAGTTTCTTCTCCAGCTCCACCCACTAAACGATCAATATTGGCTCTTACTGTAACTCTAGCCCTTGCTCTTACTTCAATACCATTTTTAGCCATAGCGGCTATAATTGGTGTTTCAATCACACGTGGATTAACACTCATTTGCACAGCTTCTAAAACATTACGCCCTGCCAAATCTATAGCAGCAGCACGTTCAAATGGTAAAGGAATATTAGCTCTTTCTGCAGCTATCAATGCATTAACAACTCTATCAACATTCCCTCCAGCCAAATAGTGAGCCTCCAACTGATTAGTAGTTATTTCTATTCCTGCCTTATCAGCCTTAATCAAATTATTAACAACAAGTGATGGTGGTACCCGCCTAAACCGCATCCCAACCAAGGTAAATATACCAATACGAACACCTGCTGCTAATGCTGAAATCCAAAGACCTACTGGAATAAAACTAAAAAGTACTGATAAAAAAACCAGTATGATTGCAACCATAATCACGATAGTAATAAAAGGTCCCATACAAATCCTCCTTAAAATAATTTTTTTATTACATTAAATGTTTATCTTATCCATACCTAACTATTGTTCGTCTATTGGTTGAACTACCAACCTAATACCCTCAGCTCGAACAATTTCTACTTTTGCTCCTTTATGGATAAAATCACCATTTGTAACCACATCTAATCTAACTCCATTATCAAGAATTACTGTTCCCGCAGGTCTAAGTATTGTAACCGCTTTTCCTGTTTTTCCTACGTAAATACTTAAATCCTCGATCTGCGGTATATATCCTTCTTCTTTATTATACTTCGTATCTAAAACTAGTCTACTCCATAATTTCCTTTTAGTAAGAACCTTAAAACTAATAAGCACCAATATAATTGTCCCCACAATTGCGAAGACAAGAGATACTATTCCTGCTTCCCAACTAGGTGCTGCAAGAACAATACTACTAATAATACTGACTATACCTCCAAAGCCTGGCAAACCAAATCCTGGTACTGCAATTTCAACTCCTAATAAAATCAATCCTAACATAAAAAGCAATATAGAACCCCATCCAGTAAAACCTGCCAACAAATGACCTCCAAAATATAGTACAAGCGATAAAATTCCGACTGCCCCGGCTACGCCCCAACCAACAGTAAATACTTCAATAATTATGCCTGCAATGCCTATTGTTAAAAAGAAGGGTGCTATGTAAGGATTTGTTACAATCCTAGTTATTTTTTCAGCAACAGAAAATTTAGCTTCAATAACTTCTGCACCTTCTAAATTTAATTCTTTTAATAACTCAGCTCTATCCTTAACAATATAATCTGTATAACTTAATTCTTCTGCCTCTTTATACGTTAAAGTTAATAATTTCCCTTTTTCAACTACATCCTGTATAACTACATCTCTATCTGCCATAGCTACAGCAATTTCTCTATCTCTTCCATTTTTGTCTGCAGTACTGGCCATTTCAGCTGCCCAATAGGAAAGAAATTTTTCATCTGCTCTTTCGTCACCATCCCTAGGCTCAGCATCCCCTATGGTCGAGCCTGGAACCATCGCTATTTGGGGTGCAGCTAAAGTAATAAATGCACCTGCCGATATAGCGCCACCTTTAACTAAAGCCGTTGTAGGTATCTCACTATCCCATATAGTTTCTCTTATATCTAGAGCTGCATCCACTCTACCACCCGGAGTATCTACTTCTAGTATGACCATATCAACATCAAGCTTTTCCGCTTCCAAATAGCTTCTTTCAACAAAACTAGCTAATCCCAAGTCTATCGTAGACTCTATGGGTATAACGTAAACTTTAGCTAACGATACATCAGCTAATATGTTTAAAGAAAACATAAATAATACACCAATAAATAATAAAAAACTAACTACTCTATATTTTTTCATTTTTTCACCTTTCCCTACATAGTTACACTACTTTATATATCATAACATTTTTTTAAATAAATATCACATATATTTTTTTATATTTTTTCAACGTTAAATTTAACATTGTGTTCTATTGCCTAATTCATAATATTGTTATATACTGTTAATACTTCGCTAAAATTATAATAGTATTTTATTATATAATTTATCTTAAAGATATCTTTTAAAAAATTTGAGGTGTTTATTATGACCTTTCAGAAAAGAAAGTTTCCGGATCTTGTTTTTTTGTATATAGCCGTGGTACTAATAAGTCTCTTATGTACATACACACTATACCAAAAAAACATATCTGTAAACCAAGAACTCATTAAATGGCAAAACAAAGCCACTAATTTAAGGAACGAACTTAATACAATTAATATGTACTCAACAATTTATGATACCTCACCTAAAATAATAGCTACCGTTATCAGAAAAAGCAAAGAATATGATGTAAATTCAGAAATAATGCTAGAACTTATCAATACTGAAAGTGAGTTTGAAACACAAGCAATTAGCAAAGATGGTGCAAAAGGTTTATGCCAATTAAAGCCTACCACTGCTAAGGAATTAACACAGGAACTAAACCTAATCTATAAAGATGATGCACTTTTTGACATTCAGTATAATATAAACATAGGTACCTATTATCTCGCTAAATTATTAAAAACCTATCATGGTGATTACCACAAAGCTCTTACAGCGTATAACCGAGGTCCAAGAGGGCTGAAAAATTACATTATAAGAACTGGTTCAAGTATTAGTAATTACTCCCTCCACATCACAAATATATCACATTAACAGTTTTTCCGATATATCATCACTTAACTGATCAAGTAAAAGCTCTTGATAACCGATCAATTTTCTCTTTTTAATCTGCTCTGCCAACTGTCTAAGCGATTTATTCCTTAATCTATTGAATTTTTTTAGGCAACCTTCACTTAATATTTTACAAGAAATTGCTCTATTATAATCTTCATTTGTATACCGCCAAAGGCAAAGATTTTTACCATACCTTGTACTAAGATGATCAGCCATCAACAATCCTTCTGGATCAAAATTACCTGAATAATAAATTATCGTTCCTTCCTTAACTAACATATCCAGAAGCGCTAATGTTGTAATTTTTAACTGTCCACATGTGCAAACGAGGGAACACTTGGGCTTTTGCTCATAATTTGCTGTTCTAGCATGAATAGCAGCAAACACCTCAGAATTTTCAAAAACAAACACTTTATCTAGTGTACTTACCATTTTCTTCAAATGCCCCAAATTACTCAAAGTTACCAATAAAGGCTCCCCTGTTTGGTAAAATCCCTCCCACCCTTTATGTAGTCGTTCCTCTGTAAAAGCTTGTAAACCACTACATAAAACATAATTAGAAACATCATTGATAAGTATCCCTGCTCTATAATATATTTCTATTTTTTTTTCTAAATTCACTGGTTTTTTGTTCCAATATTTATTTAATAGAGCAGATAAAAACAACTTGCCACAAATTGTTTCCTCATCTAATGCGTGGGGATTTTGGGTCAGAAAAAAAGCATAATCAGGAAGATAAACTTTTTCTTCTCCTCCTTCAGAAAGACCGTTCAATGCTCGACAAACAGTATCTAAATCCTCATACAATTTTTTGCGTTGAATATCATAACTTTGAATAATTATTCTATAAGCATCATCATTATTCAACAAAATCTTTTTCAACCACTGACCTCCACGAGTATTCTTGTATTTATCTACTAATTCACGAAAATATTTTTCTCGTTCAAATCTATGGCTTTCAATTGTCCCTACTTTAAAATGAACCTCTTCCCCAAAATATCCCCCTACAACATCTTCTAAACGTAATTTACAAAATTTTGTCTGTTCTAAGCATTTTTTGATTTTATCAATTTTCACAGTTATACTTTTTTGTTTGGAAATATCTTTTTTTAAAAAACACGATAAAGCTTCTTTTTCTATATCGGACAAATTTGACAAAAGAACGGTTCCTCCCATATAACCGAGAGTTTTGTAATTTTCTAATACTTTTTTTAGAAGTCTCTGAAAGCCTATATTATTTTTAAAATATGCTATACATTCGTTTAATAAATTATTTTCTTTATTAACAGTCATCTTTTTTACACCTCACTTACTATATAAACATGGTACCACCTATTATACTTTTGTCAATTATTATATTATTATCAAGTATCATATATCTGCTACATCATATTAAATGTTTTTTTGATTAATTACATAAAAAAGAGTTTGACATAGTTAAACAACCCTACGTCAAACTCTTTTTTTCTTATGTCTCTTTATCATTCACCATTAAGTGTTGATTTAACTAATTCACTAACCACTTTACCATCAGCACGTCCTTTGGTCATTGAAACTATCTTCCCCATCACTTTTCCCATGTCTTTTGGTGAATCTGCTCCCACTTCAAGGACTATTTTTTTAACTAATTCCTTAATTTCACTTTCTGTCATCTGTGTAGGAAGGTATTCCATTAATATCGAAATCTCTTGTTCTATGGTTTCAACTATTTCCGGTTTATCAGCTTTTTTATATCCATCAAGAGAATCTCTGCGAAGCTTAACCTCTTTGGTCAAAACTTCAACGAATTCATCATCATCAAGCTCATGACCTCTTTCAATTTCTTGATTCATAGCAGCTGCCTTCGCCATCCGTAAAACAGAAAGCTTCAATTTTTCCCTAGTCTTCATAGCCGTCTTCATATCGTCGACCAACCTTTTTCTAAGACTCATCAGAGGGACCTCCTATTTATGCTTACGCTTTTTTAGACTTACGCTTTCTAGCAGCTTCAGACTTTGCTTTTCTTTTTTCACTAGGTTTCTCATAATGTGCATGCCTCTTTAAATCGGCAAGGACCCCAGACTTCTGACAAGTACGCTTAAAGCGGCGGAGTGCACTGTCGAGAGTTTCATTTTTTCCTACTCTCACTTCGCTCATTCCTTCTTCCCTCCCTCCACTACTACCATCCTGCTGAAAAACTAAACACATGATTTCCTATAATCCAACTGGAAATTAGCTTAAAAACTCACATTTATTATTATACTTCAACGTGTACAAGTGGTCAAGGATTAACCTAATGGCCAAGTCATACTCTTTCCTCCTAATAAATGAAAATGAAGATGTCCTACTTCTTGTCCCCCATCTTGACCACAATTATTTACTACTCTATAGCCCTTTACCAGATTTAAATCTTTTGCTATATCTCGAATTTTACCAAATATATATCCCATCAATTCTAGCTGTTCGTTCTTTATTTTAGCTAAACTTTCAATGTGAACTTTGGGAATAATTAAAACATGTATGGGGGCTACCGGATTAATATCATAAAATGCTAAAATTTTATCATCTTCATATACTTTTTTACTAGGTATTTCACCCTGAACAATTTTACAGAATAAACATTCTTCCATTACAATACACCTCCTTTTGCCAACTACTCACCAATACAATATGCTTCCTTTACTTCTTTTATACAAACAGGTACAATTCTCCTTCTTAGTACAGAAGAAGAAATTAGCCTAACCTTTAAATAATTAGCGGTACTTCCCTCCCATACATTTTTATCAATATTTTCTTCAACCAAAACACCAAGCACTTTGTTCATAAACTTTTCGGCATATTGATTAGACAATTTTTGTCCTAATGTAATCATTTCTCTACTACGTGCTTCTTTCACAGGAGAAAGTATTTGTCCAGGGAAATTCGCCGCCGGCGTTCCTTTACGAGGCGAATATTTAAATACATGCAACTTACTAAAAGCCATCTCCTCAACAAATTGAAGATACTCCTTGAATTGTTCTTCATTTTCACCTGGAAAACCAACCATTATATCTGTTGTTATAGCTATATTCGGTATAGCCTTTCTTATATCAGTAACTATCCTCGCATACTGCTCTGTTGTATAAGGTCTGTTCATGGATTTCAGTATTTGATCATGCCCACTTTGCAATGGCAAATGAAGATGTGGACAAAAATTATCATATTCCTGCATTAATTCCAATAACTCTGGGTTTACTTCTGTCGGTTCTAAAGAACCTAACCGCCATCTTACATTCTTGTTAATGGAAAGAAATCTTTTTAAAAGGTATTCCAAACTTATTTGCTGATCAAAATCCTTCCCATAAAAACCCAAATGAATTCCTGTTACTACTATTTCCTTATATCCCGCAGCAATAAGTTTTTCCGCTTCACTTAAAGCATTATCAAAAAGTCTACTCCGTGAAACACCTCTCGCAAACGGAATTATACAATATGTACAAAACTGATTACATCCTTCTTGTACCTTAATGTAAGCACGTGCTCGCTCTATATTTACATTGGTTTTTATTTCTTCAAATTCCTTTATATCTTTATAATTTTCCACAAATACACGATTATCTGTCTTGTACATAACGTCCTCTACCAAATCTACAATACGACTTTTTTCATTAATTCCTACAACAAGGTTCACACCATTTATATTCTTAATCACCTCCGGATCTATCTGGGCGTAGCAACCTGTTGCCACTATCTTAGCCTGAGGATTTGTTTTTTTTGCTCTTCTAATCATCTGTCGTGACTTTCGATCAGCCAAGTGAGTAACCGTGCAGGTATTAATTACATATATATCAGCTTGAGCTTCAAAATTAACTATTGTATAACCTTTTTCCCGAAAAAGTTCAATAATAGCTTCTGTTTCATTCTGATTCACTTTACAACCAAGTGTAAGAAAAGCAACTGTAAATGCTTTTTCCATTATCCTAAATCCCCCCAACCAAACATCACTATCGAAAGGGTTGCTATACTCGCAGTCTCAGTTCTTAATATCCGCTGGCCCAAGGTTAGCGGTATTCCACCATAATTTCGAACTTCTTCCACTTCAGATTGTTCAAAACCGCCCTCAGGTCCTATCATTATATAAATAGGATTGACCTTTCTTTTCTCCTGCTCCTTAATTAAAGATTTTAAGGAAGCTCCCCCTTCTTCCCAAGGAATCAAAAGATTGTATTTATCAGGCAATCCTTTTAAAAACTCTTTCAAAGTACAAGCAGACAAAATGTTGGGTATCACAGCCCTCCTACATTGTTTAGCTGCTTCAATGGCAACCTTTTGCCAACGTTTCTGACGTTCTAATTGCTTTTTCCCCTCCAGCTTTACTACACAACGTTTAGCTTTAAGAGGAATAATCCCTTTTACACCTAATTCAGTAGCTTTTTGAATTATTAATTCCATTTTCTCACCCTTAGGAATTCCTTGAACAAGCCATACTTCAAGTGAACTTTCTTTAAGAGAAAAAAGTGGTTCACCTACACTTACAAGTGCTTCCACTTTTCCTATTGAAATAATATTTCCTTTATATTCTAATCCTTCGCCGTCAAAAATAGTAACAGACTGACCCGAAGACATACGTAACACACGAGAGAGATGTTGAAATTCCTCCCCTTTTATTACCAACTGATTATTATTTATATTCTCAGAAATATCTTCTTTAGATACATAAAACCTATGCACATTAACACTTCCTCAATTTCCAAACCTAAGCCAAAAAAATACAGAGGATTCCCTAACTAATACAATTTCATTAGAATTTATTTGAAAATTTTAATCTCCCACTCCTTTTAAACTATCCCAAAGCTTTTCAAACAAACCTCTATCTTTCCCTTTTCCTTTGTTACTATAGTTACTACTATTAATAACACCATCAAATTGACGCATTGCATTTTTTTGTTCATTACTTAGTTTAGATGGTGTAATAACAATAACCCTTATATGTTGGTCACCACGTCCGCTCCCTTTTAAATAAGGTATTCCTTGTCCCCTCAATCTCAAAATTGTGTGTGTTTGCGTACCCTCAGGAATTCTAAGTAAAGCTTTCCCTTCCAAGGTTGGAACTTGAACCTCAGCCCCCAAAGTTACTTGACTAAAAGTAACAGGGTATTCCATATAAACATCATTACCTCGTCTTTCAAAGGTTTTATGAGGTTTAACATCAATATATACATATAAATCTCCTGGAGGTCCACCCAATGTACCTGGTTCTCCTTCACCTGAAAGACGAATTCGTGAACCCGAATCAACTCCTGCCGGAATTTTAATATGAAGTTTACGAACCTTGCGTACCTTTCCCGTACCACGACACACAGTACAAGGAGAAGAAATTATTTTACCATTTCCTCCACAATCAGGACAAGTTTTAACGGTTTGAAAATGTCCCAAAGGAGTTCTTTGAGTGATTTTTATTTGACCTGTACCCTGGCATTTTGAACAAGTAACAGGACTTGTTCCCTGTTTTGCACCAGAACCATGACACGCAGAACAATTCTCTAATCTTGGCAATTCTAAATCCTTTTCCACACCAAAAGCGGCCTCTTCAAAGGCTAACAACATATCTATCTTTAAATCAGAGCCCTTCTGTGGTCCCCTTTCCCTGGAAGAACCCCCTCCAAAAAAAATATCAAATATGTCACCAAATCCACCAAAATCAGCTCCGTTAGAACTTCCATAACCGTTAAACCCATTGGAATCAACACCTGCATGACCATATTGATCATATCTTACCTTTTTTTCAGGATCACTTAGCACTTCATAAGCTTCGTTAATTTCCTTAAACTTTTCCTCAGCAACTTTATCACCAGGATTTACATCAGGATGATATTTACGAGCAAGCTTTCTATATGATTTTTTTATTTCATTTTCCGAAACATCCTTTTCCACACCAAGAACTTCATAATAATCTCTTTTAGCCACAATATCACCTACCCTAAACACTCATATATTTCATTTCAATAAAATATTACTGAGCGTAAGCCTTCT
>JAQUGH010000126.1 GCA_028684195.1 Clostridia bacterium
GCTCTATTTATTTCATACCAATAATAATTCCTGATATATATGGGATAAGCCATATTACCCAAACATGGATACTGAGTTTGCGAAAATTTTTTCTGGTAGATTCATCATTTCTTATCAAAACTATAGTTGACCACACCGCATGGAAAAACATTATTAAAATTGCAAGTAACCCTGTGACAGCATGTATATTAAATTGAAATAATGTCTCAGATAATCTGCTCATAACTGTTGTACCAGCAGTATCAAAAGCAAATCCAATCCAGAACACAATTGAATGCCAAATTAGGAGCTGTCCCTGAAATTTTTCACTCCAAACACCAAGAGTATAAAAAACAAATGCTAAACTAATCAAAGCAATTGCCAATACAAGCATTATAATCCTCCTACAAAAAATATATTCTATATTAGTTATTATACCTAAGTATTATGCCTTTATTTATATTAATATATATATGTATTTTCCCTAAAAATAATTTTTCAAGGGACTGCCGTCCATGGCATTTTCTGAACAGGAAGGCGCCATCCATCAAATAACAGCAAGGTTTGCGCAAGGGTGCTTAATGAAAGATATGTATATTGCGAGTTAAGGATTTTTTAGTGTCTTGTCATGTTCGCCAATATTTCTAAGAAGGATTCCATTTTTATAATACTGCCATGTCATCCGATAATTCATCGTTATACTTGCTTCATAAATATCAGAAACGCCTTTTATTTTCTTGGCTCTCAGAGAAGGATGTTTAGGGTTTTGATTCATTAATGCGAGTTTATTTTTCAATGACTTTTTGATATCTGGATATAATAATTGTACTTTTTCTTTGAAGAGATCGGAATAATAGAATTTCATAGGCCTAAATCCTTAAATAATTCATCTTTTGAATCAGCAGACTTAATTTTATCGACTACTATATCAGATTGTACTTGCCTTTCTTCCAGTTGCCATTCATTGGTCCAAAAGTAAGCTTGATCTTTAGGTATTGTAACAACAGGACGTAAGACAATTTGATTACCTTCGACGTCAACTTCTAAAGTATCGCCTTGTTTTAGATCAAGTTTTTTGATGATTTCAGATGGAATCGTAATTTGAGACCTACTCCTAATCTCAGTTAACATAATAATTCACCTCGCTGTAGAAAATCTGAAATTCTTACATTCTTATTATATGCAAAATTGATTAGAAATGCAATTGGGGGAAAACAAGGGGTCAGGCTTTTATAATTTTATAACTTTTTTACTTTATTCATATCTAGGAACAGGTCTTGTATAAATATCATCATAGGCACATCCCCAAATAATAACCGTTTTTTCAAGGCAAGTATAGAGATTGTTCCTGCCTGCATTTTCTATGCGAATAATTACATGATAGTTGCCGTCTTTTGTTTCCATACTGGTATAATGCTTTCTTTCGTAGATCTTCTGACCACTCGGGAAACGGTATTTTACTATGGGTAATTCCCAAATGGCAGTTCCTTCCCCAGAAGTTCCACTTGTACGTTCAAGTTCTATTATATCAACACATTTCCAACGTGTATTATAAAATTCTGCAACCACCTTGACAGGTCCTTGATAGCTTCCTCCTATAGGATGTGCAGTATCCTCTAATCCAGAAGGGATTTTTGTTTCCCAATCATTTTTGTAATTTGTTTCTACTTTAACTTCAAAACCATAACCTGCTCTTGTTATTTCATTAGGATCTACTTCTTTATGTAGCTTTTTTGATAATTCCTTAGCATGAGGTATTATCGCCCAAGAAGCACGACTTTCTCTATCTAACTCTTTTTTGTTGTCTTTGTCTAAGGGAATTCCTTGTTTGGTATTAATTGTTACTTTTGCGGTCAGAGATTCGTTGTAGGTCACTGTCACAGGTTCCCAAATAGGATTGTCATAATCCGTTACAGTATGAGAAGTCGGGTGTTTGTTTCCTTCGCTATCAGTCCAAAAACCGTGTGACTTATGAGTATGGTATCCTATTATTTTTCGATAGGTAACGTCCCAAGAGGCATTTTCTAGTGTGTTTTCGCAACTTCTTTCTACGAATTTATTGACTGAGATGTATTTTTCTTTGAAATTGTTGGAGTAGTTTTCATCCCAAATCTTTTGCTCAGGATCTACTATTACAGCTATATTAACAATATCGTCTCTATCCGGAGCTTCCCAGACAAAAGATATTGTTTTACTTTCTTTAGGAGCAAAGCTTAGAATATCTTCTCTGATTACGTTATTGTCCTCTTCCCAACGTACTAATACATCATTTTGTTCGTTTTCTGTATTATTAACTACAGTTGCTTTAATAGTCTCAACTTTTTTAGCGACTGTTGTAGGTGGTACTTCTAAAGAAACAACTTCTAAGTCACGGTTATTTGTTAAGATAAGTTCTGCTGTATTGTCTAGTCTTGGCTTTACCTCTTCCAGTATTTCAAATTGATTGCCTTCTGGATTAATAGTAGCTTTGTATAGATTGCCTTTTGGGGGTATCGTTACTTCCCATAGATTAAAGCTTTCTTTTTCCCCTGCTGCAAGAAATAGGTTTTTACCGGGAATGACAAGCCCTTCAGGAGTGATGAGTTCTACAGGTATATTATCGTGCTTTTCTTCGGATGTATTTTCTACTGTAAATTTTAGAATTGCTGTATCTCCTGGTTTGTATTCTTTCTTTTCAACAGGTTCTAGTTTATGTGCTCTGAAATTAACAGGATTCTTTGCTTTGTAGGCGTGCATTATTCCTTCGCCATCTGTAATAAGAAGGTAAGAGTCTGAAACAACTATTTCAGGGGAAACGCTCCCTTTTTCTATGGGAAATAATTTGGCACAGGGTATTCTTTTCTTTTCAGTTGCATTATAAAACCAAGGAACAGGTTCCAGTGTTTCTCCGTCTAGTACCCAAGCATTGCCGTCATAATCAAAAAGAAAAACATAATCCTGATCTTGGTCGTGATATGGTTTCCAGTAAAGGATGTTTGATTTAAGCATTGATTCGAATTGATGTACCTTGTGGGTTAGCCCTGTTTCTTTATCTACAGCGATAACAGCGCCGGAACCGGCGTATGATTTGCTGTTGTAATGTTGGAGTGGCAGGTAGATATATTTGCTACCGATGGCAGGGGACATGAGGTTGTAGCTGTTTAGTGGGCGAGTGAAATCGGGATCAGTAGGATCTTCTGGGTTTTTCCAGACTTTATTGATTTCTGTTTCACTTTTATTGTGGAATTTGTAGATACAGCCTGTTCTATCAGCAATATATATATTGTCGCCTTCGGCGGCAGGGGAACTTGGTACGCCCAAGTCAACTCTACACTTTTCAGGTATAAACATATTTTTATTAAGCATATATCTAATAAGTTGCGATTCTTGATTTTGTGTATTTTCCGTTCCAATGATCATCCCATTATGAATAATAGGAGAACCTGTAACCTCGCCTTTCATTTGTCTATTATAAATAGCCTTTCCTTTAAATCCTTTATCATGGATAACAAAAAAACCATTATCTCCATATTGAACTGGTTGTCCAGTAGTATCTCCATTTGCTGTTCCAACAGCAACATATGTTCTATGATTATCAATATATACAAAAGGACTTGATGTTACTCTATATCGTTTTTTGTAGTTATCACTATCTTCATCTGTAGTTAAAAAGATATGCCAAATATCCTTAAATGTATTAACATCAATCGCCCAAAGCTGATGATCTCTTGTTGCTTGATAAATTCTTGGAGCATGAGTAGTTTTTGCATATGTTGGAGAAGAACCTGATGGCAATTCATGGTCGTTGATTCCTTCAATTCTTCCTTCTTCTGTTCCTGATTCAAGAGATAGTTTTACTAAATCTTTTCCTGCTTGAACGTAGATATATCCGCCTGCAACAATAGGTTGACTCATAACTTGTCCCTTTAAATCTTGTGACCATACTTCTTTGAAGGGAAATTCTGTTTCTTCAAAATTATCTTTTATTTGTCTACTGTTGTTTTCATCAATTCCAAAACGAGGAGCAAAAGCAAAAGTGGGTGTAATACCTAGAATATTTACAAGGATATAAATGAAGGTCAATAAAACTACTGACAGTTTTTTACTCCTCATAACACTTTACCTCCATTTTTTAGATATAGTTCCCATTGATAAGGTGACATAAGTATTCTTTTTGAACCTGGTTTTTCTGTTATCTCTACTTTTCTTTCTTCATCTATCCACTCAACTTGAAAATCAAGTGATTCAGATAATGCTCGAAGCGGAAGGAGTGTTCTACTATTTTCAATGATAGGAGCTACGTCAGAATATCTATATTCTGTATCATCTATTCCATGTTGATAACTATAGTTATTTTCATCAATTCTAAATACTATTTTCCTATTATTTTTATCTGTAGCTGTTACAGTTCTGCTTTCTTCATCCCATCTTACTTTTGCTTGGACAAACTTATGTTCAAAAACTGCTCTAATTGGTACCATTGTTCTACCACGAATAATGACAGGCTGTTGATCAGGGAAAATTACTTGTTCTTGATTTATAAAAACCGTAATATCTTTTGGCTCTTCCACTGGTTTTTCGGGTGGATCATTTGGAAATACATAATTTCCACCAACGTGTTGAATCACACCACCATATTTTGCCCATTTTGTTTGTTCAATAGGAATACCATTTACATGAGTAATACATCGAATATAAGTTTCATTCATTGTCCAAACGCTTTTTAATGTCCTCTCTATTACTTCATCATCCGTTAAGTCTGCATAATTAAGAATATCAAATGTACCTGTACCACCCATGCCATTGGAATGCAAAAATTCGAGGGTATAATTTGCAATTTTGAATTGTTTGTATGAATTCTCATACCCAGGTACAACTGCAAAAACACTTGTGCATAACATTGTTGTCAAAATAAAAAACATAAATAATACTTTTCTCATAAAACAACCTCCTTTGAAATTGGATATAAGTTGAAATTTAACAATTTGCATACTACAGTTGAATACATATTCACCAAAATATACAAAATTCCTGCTTAATTTGCATTTTAGAAAACAAAGAGCAAGGGGTCAGGCTTTTATAATTTTGTATCTCAATTTTATATACTATTCTGTATTATCTTGTGTTCTTGTGTTTTCATGCTATTATGCTGCATGCTACATTGCTTATCTCGCTTCTTAATTTTTTCTCTGCGGTTTTGTCAGTAATAATGTTTGATATTGTAGGCTGCGCTGCCTTTATTAATTTAGATAATTCTTTGTTTGTTATATCTGAATATTCCTTTGCCATATATATAATTATCTTCCTTGCTTCAACTATTTTTCTCGTTCTTATTTTAAGTATCACTTCTTCTTTTATATCGCAATAGCTACATACCGCGGTTATTATTGTATCTATTGAGTACTTTAATTTTTCCTCGCCATATTCTTTATTTTCACATTTACTATTTTTACACTCTTCCCTTACTTACTACTCTACTCATTTTACTTACTCTTACTATTTTACTAGTTTTTATAATTTTGTAAAGTAGTGAGATATAAAATTATAAAAGCCTGACCCCGCTTTTTCTATTTTTTACACCATTTCTTCAGAAGGCTCATTGATGTGGCAAAATAAAGGTACGGAAATGCGTGCCTCGTTGGTACTGAGATATATCCCAAAGACTTCAGATCTCCACATTCTATAGTGGTTTTTTTGCGTTCCCCTGTTTTTTTGCATAAATATTCTAGCCTTACGATATTTGTACCTTCCATAAGTATTTCTTCAATATCTTCATCACAATAAAGTTGAGTATCATTTAATGTCAATAAAACGTCCTCTGATTTGATTCCAATTTTAGCAAAAATGCTTCCTCTTTGTACATAGAGCAGTTTAATGCCTTTTTCCGTTGGAACATACAGGGGTTCTCCTTTTTTTTCTCTCCTTTGACCAATATATATTAAAAGTTCATGTCCTAATGGCGAAAAGAGAGCAGCAACATAAGCTACTGGATGATAATGACTTGCTAATA
>JAQUGH010000127.1 GCA_028684195.1 Clostridia bacterium
AAGTGCTGAAGTAGAAATAACTGGCTATAGCTTTGCAGAGCAAACAGGAGCTGCCACAATAAACAGTGGAGCAGGAACAATAGCGATAGAAGTAGCCAATGGAACAGACGTAAGTAGTCTCGTAGCAACATTTGCTCTGTCAGAAGGAGCGACAGCAGAAATAGGAGCAACAGCCCAAGTGAGTGCAACAACAGGAAATGACTTCACCAATCCAGTGACATACACAGTAACAGCGGAAGACGGAACAACCACGAAGGATTGGGTAGTCACAGTAACAGAAGCACCAAGTGCTGAAGTAGAAATAACAGGCTATAGCTTTGCAGAGCAAACAGGAGCTGCCACAATAAACAGTGGAGCAGGAACAATAGCGATAGAAGTAGCCAATGGAACAGAAGTGAGTAGTCTCGTAGCCACATTTGCTCTGTCAGAAGGAGCAACAGCAGAAATAGGAGCAACAGCCCAAGTGAGTGCAATAACAGGAAATGACTTCACCAATCCAGTGACATACACAGTAACAGCGGAAGACGGAACAACCACGAAGGATTGGGTAGTCACAGTAACAGAAGCTGAATTGGAAGTTACAATGGTGGGAGCCTCATGGACAAGTGGGGAAAGCACTGAAATGGAAAGACTGGGAGCGGGAGAAGGTACAGTAGTAGTAACAGGAGGACGGAACGACTTTGATAGTATCTATCCATGGAGTGAAATGAAGCTCTGTAACGTATCAGATGACGGAGAAAACATCATATATATTGATGATGAAGGAAACCTCGACAGAAGCGGAGTAAGTGGACAAGTCATGGTAAAGATACCGAAATTTTACTACAAACGCACCTATGATGAAGTAACCAAAGAACACCAATTCTGGATAGCAGACAGCGCAGCTGAAGGCTTCAAAGTACATCCTGCCTTTGTATGTAATACAGAAGTAAAAGAATACGTCCTCGTAGGAGCATATGAAGGTTGGGTAGATGGAAGCGGTAAACTTGCCTCCATAACAGAGAAAGTCCCTACCATAAGCAAAACCATAGATGAAATCAGACCCCTAGCCCAAGCGAGAAATGTAGCAAATGGAAATTTAGAATGGAATCAAATAGACATACAGACTTATAGTGCAATTCAGATGCTATATCTTATTGAGTATGCCGATATGGATTGTCAAACGGTCATAGGTAGAGGAGTTGTAGATTTAGCTTTGGGCGGATCAGATAAATTCATAGCTACAGGCAGTTGTGATAGCCTTAATGGGGCAAGCGGAATGGCGGCTGGAACAGATGGTCAAGTAGCAGTAAACTATCGAGGGGTAGAAAACCTCTGGGGTAATGTTTGGTCATGGATAGATGGAATAGATATTCAAGTTGACCGTAGACCTTATATTGCAGACCATGATTTTACTAATAATATGGAGCTTCCTGAATACTATACATACGTTGGGTTTGATTTGCCTGGAGGTAATGGCTTTGTTACAAACTTTTCCTATGTGGAAAATGGAGTAGATTGGCTAATGATGCCATCAGCATTAGGAGGAAGTGCCAGCACCTATGTATCAGATCATTATAATTTTGATGGAAATAGGGTGGTCATGGCTGGCGGAGACTATCATTCTAAAAGTATTGCCGGAGTCTTTAACTGGTATGTGAACAATAGCTTATTTGGTGTTTATAATGATGATATGTTTTACTATATGTCTTGTGGGTCCCGTACCCTTGCAAAACCTTCTTAAAATGAATTTGAAAACTACGAAGGGCAGGACACAGAAGAACAAAATTATTAGGAGTGCACTCGAAAAAGTAAATAAAAACACATAAAAAAGATGAAAAGTATGATCATTTGTGGCATAAGCAAGAATCATAGAGACAGGTACATCGATTTTTACGCTAAAAATGATAGCTATTTTTTACAGCGTTGAAATATATACGTCAATTACCCGAATAAAAAAATGTCTGTGTTATATCATTGACAAATAACGTGGTAACTTGTAGAATCAAGTTACCACGTTATTACATTAACTAACTAAAGGATGTGTTTTTATGAAAATTAATTTACCTTCAGGGATGAGGGATTGGTTGCCGGGTGAGGCGTATTATAAAAGAGAGCTTATTAATAAGATGCTAGAAAGAATTTCTTTGTGGGGTTATGAAGAAATAGAGACTCCTATAATGGAGAATTATCGTGTTCTTCTTCCGGGAGAGAGTCAGTCAGGGCCAGATCAGTTATATAAGCTGATAGATAGAGATGGCAGTATTCTCGCTCTTAGACCAGAAATGACAACCCCTATTGCTAGGGTGGTGAGCAGTAAGCTCCAGGGGAATATACCTTGGCGATTGATGTACAGTGGTGAGGTTTTTCGTTATGAGGAAATACAGGTAGGAAAGCAACGAGAATTTAGTCAGGTTGGAGTAGAATTAATTGGAACAGAAGGAGCGGATTCTGATGCTGAGGTTTTAGCATTGGCGATAGAGACATTACTTGCAACTGGTTTAAATAGTTTTACAATCAGTCTTGGACATAGTGGCGTTTTGAGGGGACTGTTGGAAAGCCTTTCTTGGGAAGAAACGCAGTTGAATCAAGTGCGTACTCTTATTTTAGAAAAAGACTTCGTTGGTTTGAGTAGTGTTTTAATGGATGCAGGATTGAGCAAGAAGAAAATTGAATATTTAGTAGGACTTTTGACTTCCCGGTTATCGCTGGAAGATTTAGAGAAAGAATGGACAGATGTCCCTGTCGGTGTAGTTAAAGCATTAGAGGATTTAAAGGAAATATTGAAAAAGTTAAAAATATATGGATATGATAAATATGTGCAAGTCGATCTAAGCACTTTAAGAAGTCAAGAATACTACACGGGTGTGGTTTTTGAAATATATACCAATGGGATAGGGTATCCCATTGGAGGAGGAGGTCGTTATGATCGCTTATTCCAGAAATATGGGAAAAATCACCCTGCGATAGGATTCGCTTTAGGAATTGATAGAATTATTTTAAGCCTATCAGGGAAAGTGGAAAAAGGAAAACCGCTTTTTCTTGCTGGTAAAGTACTGGAAGATGTAATTAGCAAAGCAAGGGAACTCAGAGGTGAAGGGGTTAAAGTGATAATGGAGACTAAGAAAATTACACGTTCTGAGGCGGAAGAGATGGCTGGAAAAAAAGGTGCTAAACTTTTTTGGTGTGAGGAGGAGGCGTAAAGATGGAAAATAGCTTAACGATTGCACTACCTAAGGGAAAATTATTTGAACCTGCAAAAGATATTTTAGAGAAATGTGGTTATAGTTATCCTGGATTGTCTGATAAATCAAGAACCTTGATATTTGAGGATAAAGAGAAGCTGGTTCGCTATATTGTCTGTAGATCTACGGATGTTCCTACTTATGTAGAACATGGTGCAGCCGATTTTGGTATTGTTGGTAAAGATAGTATAATTGAGGCAGGTAAAAATCTTTATGAGTTGGTAGATTTAAAATTTGGATATTGTCGTTTTACGGTAGCAGTTCCTCGAGAAAAGCTTACAAACGAAGGAACATTTGAATGGCAACCTGGTTTTAGGATTGCCACAAAGTTTCCATCCGTAGCAAAGGAATATATTCGCAAGAATGGGTTACAGTGTGAAATAATCAAGCTCCATGGAAATATTGAACTAGCACCAAAGGTTGGTTTAGCAGAGGCTATTGTAGATATTGTTTCAACTGGGAAAACATTAAAGGAAAATGATCTGGTTTCTATCGAATATATAGGTGAGGCTACTGCTCGTCTTGTTGTAAATAGGGCAAGTTATCGCTTGAAAGCAAAGAAAATAAATGAGCTGGTGACAGGAATTAAGAAAGTTTTAGCGAATGAAGGAGGCGAGTAGGCAGTGATTCCTCTTTATGAATGGCCTTCTTTTGAAGCACGTGAAAGAATTAAGGGCAAGTCTTATTTTGATGATAAAATCAGGGTACGAGTAGAAGAAATAGTACAAGATGTTAAGGAAAATGGAGATGGGGCACTTCTTCGTTATACTAGGGATTTTGATGGTTGTCTTTTAAAAAAGGAAGAACTCAAAGTTGGAATTGAAGAAATTGATGAAGCATATGAAAAAGTAGGAACGGAGTTTATTCGTTTCCTTCGACAGGCTAAGGAAAATATATATAATTTTCACCTCATGCAAAAGCAAAAAGATTGGTTTAACCAAGATAAAACAGGATCTATTACCGGACAGATATATAGACCTTTACATAGGGTGGGTCTATATGTGCCGGGAGGGACAGCCAGTTATCCGTCAACGGTATTGATGACAGCACTTCCAGCTATGGTCGCAGGTGTAGCGGAAGTTGTTATGGTTACACCTCCTGGCAAAGATAAAAATTTACCGGCAACAACCTTAGTGGCAGCTAAAGAAGCTGGGGTCAAGGAGATTTATCGTGTTGGTGGAGCTCAAGCCATAGCGGCTCTTGCTTATGGGACAGACACTATCTTACCTGTTGATAAAATAGTAGGACCGGGAAATATATATGTAACATTAGCTAAAAAAACAGTTTTCGGAAAAGTAGGCATTGACATGTTGGCAGGGCCCAGTGAGATTTTGATTATTGGAGATGGTACAGTAGAAGCACAATATGCCGCCGCCGATCTTCTTTCTCAAGCAGAACATGATATTAGGGCAAGAGCTATTTTGGTAACAAATAATTGTTCGTGGGCATTTGAAGTAATGGAGTGTTTGAAGAAGCAGTTAGCGGAGCTACCTCGTCAAGATATTGCAAAAGCTTCTTTACAACAATTTGGAGCTGTAGTTTTGGTATCAAGTATAGAAGAAGCCTTTGAAGTGGCAAATTATGTTGCTCCTGAACATTTAGAATTACTTATCGCCGATCCTTGGTCATATTTGGCACAAGTAGAACATGCTGGTGCTGTATTTTTAGGTAAATATACACCAGAACCGTTAGGGGATTATTGGGCAGGTCCAAGTCATGTACTTCCTACGGGAGGAACAGCACGATATGCGTCACCTCTCACAGTTGATGATTTTTGTAAGCGTTCCAGTATCATCAGTTATTCTTCTCAAGGGATGGAAAGGGCTGCTAAGCCTGTAGAGTATTTAGCCCAAAAAGAAGGATTGATAGCACATGGACAGGCTTTAGCTATAAGAATGAAGGAGGGAAAATAATGACCTTACGTCAAGGTAAAGTGGAACGAAAAACAAATGAGACCTCAATCAAATTGGAACTTAGCTTAGGAAAAGAAGGTTCTTTTCAGGGAAGCTCTGGAGTTGGATTTTTGGATCATATGTTGGAGCTTTTGAGTATACATAGCGGTTTCCGTTTAAATATGGAGGCTGTGGGCGATTTCGATGTAGATTTTCATCATATAGTGGAGGATATTGGGCTTTGTATGGGAAAAGCCTTTGAGGAAGCTATAGGTGATAAAAAGGGGATTATTAGATATGGCTCAATTATTCTTCCTATGGATGAGGCTTTGGTTCTTTGCATTGTAGATATTAGTGGAAGGTCGGGCTATTATACGGATTTAAATTTCCCCACTGAAAAGATAGGACAATTTGATAGTCAGTTGGTTGATGTTTTTTGGCAGGCGTTTGCTCAGGAAGCAAGGATAACTTTGCACATAAAACAATTTTCGGGAGAAAATTCTCATCACATTGCAGAAGCTACTTTTAAAGGAATTGGGAGGGCGTTGCGAAAAGCAGTTTGTGTAGTAGGGGAGACAATACCGTCTTCCAAGGGGGTTTTATAGTTGAGAATCGTAGTGATTGACTATGAAACTGGAAATTTAGCGAGTGTGGTTCAAGGATTAAAGTCGGTTGGTTTGGATCCTGTTGTAACTCGTGATAGAGAAATTATATCAAAGGCGAAGGCTCTGGTTCTTCCCGGAGTTGGGGCTTTTGGCAAGGGAATGGAAAATCTAAAACGCTATAATTTGATATCATTGATTAGAGAAGTAGTTGCAAA
>JAQUGH010000128.1 GCA_028684195.1 Clostridia bacterium
GCCGATTGCATACTTGGTCTTGTAATTTGATATATCATTAAATCAATAGCTTGTAAAGATATTTCTAGTATATCATCCACTCCTGGTACCGGGTTCCCATTATAGCTTAGGTTAACAGCGATTACTTTATGGGCTCCCATCATACGTGTTATTTCCACAGGAAGATTTGCCCTAATACCTCCATCTACAAGTCTCATTTTTTTAAAAATTTTAGGTTTAAATATTCCGGGTATAGCAATGCTAGCTCGTATTGCTTCAGAAAGCTTAGCTTCTCTTATAAACTTATAATCACTTCTTGATAAAAGACTATTAGTACATGATGTAAATGTGACAATTTCTGTACTATTAATATCAACAGCTGTAATAGCAAGAGGAAATTTTATATTCTTTATCTTTATATCTTTTGTTAGTTCATTAAACAAATCCTCTAAATAATCCCCTTTTATTAAGCCACTGATAGAAAGCTGATATGAAAATATCTTGTCTAAAAATGATGCTATTATTCCAGAATAATCAACATCATAATATTTTTTAGATATACGTTTTGCAATTATATGTATTTCAGGTGGTGAATATCCGTAAGCATATAAACCAGCCACAATTGATCCTGCACTCGTTCCCGAAATAAAATGAGGTTTAATATTTGCCTCGTGCAAAGCTTTAAGTACTCCAATATGAGCGCTTCCTCTTACGCCACCACCTGACAAAACTAACCCTAAGTTCATTTATTACTTCCCCCACTTGTTTTGCAATCTAATACAATATATGAAATAAAAGTAATATTGGTATGTAAATTTAACCTAACCGTCCATCTCATTATTTCCTGGGAAATTTTTACTTTTTTACAGTTATTAATTTAGTATTATATTTGTGTCTTATGGGAAAGTTGGATAGTAGATAGTTGGTCAGTTGGTCAGTTGGTCAGTTGGACAGGAAAAGCGATTGTTAAACCATTGCTGAACCATTGTTAAACTATTGTTAAACTATTGTTAAGCAGACAAAAGGAAGTGATTTTATTAATATAGTTAAATGCTTGAAATTAACTTTGATTTTTGTATTTATTTATTCTTCATTATGCTTTGCTGTATACGGTATCGAATATGAATGTAAATGCTTGAAGCCGTCCCCCACTGGTGAGGTAACCATTATAATTGATACCTTTCGTCGAACTCTTATTGTTATGAATAACAATAAACCATATGCTCAATTTCCTGTAGCTATTGGTAAATATAGTACACCTTCACCTATTGGAAATTGGAAAATTATTAATAAAGGAACTAAATCATCATCAGCGTTTGGTACACGATGGATAGGTTTGAATGTTCCTTGGGGTGTTTATGGGATACATGGTACAGATCAGCCTTGGTCCATAGGTTCTATGGCTAGTCATGGTTGCTTTCGGATGTTTAATAAAGATATAGAAACACTTTATTTATGGACAAAATATGGGACTTCTGTTGTAGTTATAGGTAATCCTTTCGGCTATATGTCAGGAGGATATAAAAATCTTGCTTTTAAAGACAGATGTTCTGCTGTAACATTTATTCAGGAAAAACTATGGCGAAAAGGATTATATAAAGGTAATCCAGATGGCATATATGGCGTGGATACAGAAAAAGCCATAATCGAATTTCAAAAAATGTCTTCATTAGAGAAAACAGGGGAAATAGGATATAGGGATTATGAAGCATTAGGCATTAGAAATAATTTATAAGCGAGGCAATGATGTGGTAAAATCAAAAAAAGTTTTTTCATATAATTTGCATGTAAGTAAAGATATTGGTATTGACCTTGGAACAGCCAATACCATTGTTTTTATAAAAAGTAAAGGTATTATCATAAACGAACCATCTGTGGTAGCCATCAATTCAAACACTAATGAAGTACTAGCTGTTGGCAATGAAGCTAATAATATGATAGGAAGAACTCCAGCATATATTACTGCAATTAGACCACTAAAAGATGGCGTAATATCTGATTATAATATTACAAAACTGATGTTATCATATTTTATTAAAAAAGCTCTTAAGGGATTGGGAATACTTAAGCCTCGGGTACTGGTTGGTGTGCCTTTGGGTATAACCCAAGTAGAAAGAAAAGCAGTGATCGAAGCCGCTCAACAAGCTGGTGCAAAAGAAGCATATATAATTGAAGAACCTATAGCAGCTGCAATAGGAGCAGGTCTTCCAGTAGAAGAACCACGAGGCAATATGGTAATAGATATAGGCGGTGGAACTACTGAAGTTGCCATCTTATCACTGGGAGGTATTGTCGAAGGCAAATCTCTTCGTATTGGTGGTGATGAAATGAATCAAATCATCGCCAGAGGTTTGAAAAAAAAATATAGTCTCGATATAGGGATTAGAACTGCTGAAAATCTAAAAATATCAATCGGCTACGCCATAGATGCACCTTCAAATTTAAAACAAATTGTTAGAGGAATAAACCTCACTTCCAGATTACCAGATGCCCTTGAAATCAAAGCAACAGAAATATCAGAATTTCTTTCAGAGCCTTTAAATATAATTACGGAAGCTATTCATTCAACCTTGGAAAAAGCCCCTCCAGAACTTGCTTCAGACCTATTAGAAACGGGAATGACACTCACAGGTGGAGGTGCTTTGCTAAAAAATATTGACAAAGCAATTTCAAAAGCTACTAATATGCCAGTTCAAATAGCTGATGATCCTTTATCTTGTGTTGCCATGGGCATTGGCAAAGCATTGGATGAAATAAAATTCTTGAGAAAAATTAATAAAAGGTAACTGTTATTGCTCAATTATTTCTTTAAAACACGCTATCAATTGTTGCATATATTTATGTGGAGCTACGGAAATCCTTAACCATTCTGGCAAATCAAAGGAAGACATATTACGAACCAAAATACCTTCATTAAGAAGCTTATCGGCTATAAGTTGTGCATTTGTTATTTTTACCATTACAAAATTAGATTGCGAGGGCAATACAATTAAACCCATTGCTTTTAATTCTTTAGTCAACCATTCTCTTTCCTTAACTGTTTCTTTGATTATCTTATTAGTATAGTTCTCATCTTCTAAAGCTATTTTTGCAGCAACTTGAGCCATACTATTTACATTGAAGGGCGACCTTACTTTTTCCAATTCCCCAATAATATGACTACTAGCTACACCATAACCTACCCTGAGAGCGGCAAGAGCATAAACTTTTGAGAAGGTTCTTAGAACAATTACATTATTATATTTCTTTAAGATCTCTTTAGCACAAGGAAAGTCAGGAGTAGTACTGTAGTGACAATAAGCTTCATCTAAAATCACCAATGTTTCAGAAGATACTAGCTCCAAAAATGCTTCTAATTCTTTGTGTGTAAAATAAGTACCTGTGGGATTATTGGGGTTGCAAAGAAAAACCATTTTTGTTTTTTTGTTCATCTGCTTTTCTATTTCCGAAAGATTAAATACAAGATCTTCTTGTTTGATAAATTTAATTTTAGCATCATACACAGTTGCTGACAGTTCATAGGAGCTAAAAGTAGGAAGAGGTACAATTACTTCATCTCCCGGATTTAAATAAGCAGCAAAAAGTAATGATATTATTTCGTCTGTTCCATTTCCAACACAAAAATTGTTAGTATGCAATTTCCAATATGAAGCAAGTGTAGTTTTTAATTCAGTTACAGCTCCATCGGGATAATACATTAAGTTGTTAAAGATACCTCTTAAATATTCTTCTACTTTTGGCGATGGTCCCCACAAGCTCTCATTTGCAGATAATTTTATAACAGGTTTCCCTAATTCTCGTTCAAGCTCTTCTAATGATTTTCCCGGATTGTACGGAATTAAATTTTCAATACTTCTACGCATATACAAATAAGCCTCCTATAGTTACTTAGATAAGTAATTTTTACTCCATAAGTTTACCATATATAGAGACTTAATTGTACAAGTTTACTATTCATTTATTGATTTTTTGTTTCCCATTATTATCTATAAAATAATTTTCCTTATATACTAATTCTGAAACTGGAATAATATGATAACCCTCTTCATTTAAATAATTAAGAATAGCTTCCAACGCTTGTGGAGTATTCGCTCCATCATTGTGAAAAAGCACTATTGATCCCGGCTTTATTTTAGTTGTAACCCGCTGATATATATCTTGTGCTGATATTTCTTTCCAATCTAAACTATCAACACTCCATTGAATAGGAATATAATTTGAATCAATGATTGTTTGTATGACCTTGTTATTATACGCTCCAAATGGAGGTCGGAAAAGGATGGGCTCTTGCCCCGTTACTTTTTTAATTAACTTTGCGTTATCCTGTAATTCTACTTTAATTTTATCAATGGGTAATTCAGTTAAATTAGGATGACTTACGGTGTGCAGCCCTATTTCATGACCAGCGTCAGCAATTTCTTTAGCTATTTGTGGGTATTTCTTGACCCAAATATTTGTGAGAAAAAATGTAGTTTTGATTTTATGCTTATCTAATATGGCTAAAAGTTGCGGAGTTCTTGTGCTCCCCCAGGTAGCATCAAAAGAAATAGCTACCTTTTTTTCATCTGTATCCACTTCATAAATAGGTTTTAATCTACTATTGGATACTAATACACTTACAACATCACCAGCCACATTTTTAATTGGTATCGGAAAAATTGAGATAGTTGCTATTACAATTACCAAAATTAATAAATAGCGAGATAATTTGTTTTTTGAAATATAAATAATAGATATGATAATCCCCTCCTCACTCATACTTATTAAATATATATTCATCAGTAAAGGAAAATATTAAAAAACACCTCGTACCACGAGGCGTTTTTTATAATAGGTCATTTCGATTAAAGTATTTCTTAACATCATTATCAAGCTAGCGTGTCTTAATTACTTCTCCAGTGACGTTCTACCGGCCACCTTTGTCAGGTTGTTTCTTCCCATTTATAACCACCGTATTGCCTTTTCCTGATATAACCGCACAAACTTCTTTATTTTCACCTTCTTCTACTACTATTCCTCCACTATTACCACTTTCTCTCTTGGCTGCAACTGTTAATTTATCTAAACCCGGTCTTTTAGCCGCTGTGTTCTTCCCTTGTTGGGCTTCTTTTATCAAACGCTCGGCTAATTTATCCCAATGCGCATCCCTACCCGAAATATTATTTCCTTCTCCAACAGTTGATTGTCTATTCGTAATTACAGAGTCACCCCCTGTTATTGATACTACAGAATTATTACCACTTGTTTGTACTGCAGTAACACCATCTCCTGATATTACCTGAGCAACATTAACTTTGCCACCAAATGACATAACCCCTTTATTTGTGCCACCACGAGATTTCTTTTTAGTAGGATCTTTTACACTAAAACCATCTCTAGCAATAATATTTGTTGCTACGACACCTTCTCCTTTAATTTTAAGTTCACTCCCAAATGAATACTTAATTGATCCTCCTTTAGGAAATTTAACTTGACCACTATTAACACCATTAAGCCCGAGATCACTAAGTTCGACAGTAGTTTCTGGATCAAACTCAAATTTTCTAGTACCATCATGCTTTTTCTTCTCAGAAGATTCATTAGTTCCTTTGGATTCATTTATCTTAGCATTCAAAATTGTTCTTTCAGTTGATTTATCCCCTACATTATCAGTTACTTCGGGTTGTTGATTTACATGTGTATTCAATTGTCTATTTGTAATTACAGAGTCACCACCTGCTATTGATACTACAGAATCATCACCTCTTGTTTGTACTGCCGTAACACCGTCTCCTGATATTACCTGAGCAACTTTAACTTTGCCACCAGATGATATAACCCCTTTATTTGTACCACTATGAGATATGTTTTTAGTAGGATCTGT
>JAQUGH010000129.1 GCA_028684195.1 Clostridia bacterium
AGCAAATATTACAGAAAAACACAAAAATTAAGAAGTAAATGCCCAGTAAATGTAAAACAACATTCGCAAAATAATTCACAAGCATTTATTGGGTAGAATATACTACCTTTTCGAGTGCACTCCTAGTGATACAAAATATAAAAATTGTATATGGCTGTTCCTCGCCCAGTACTTCTTTGTTTATCTCAAAAGCCATCCCTTAATTCATAATTCTTTTTTTGACGTTCTTCTTTAGATAAATTATCGCTCATACTTTTCACCCTTTCAAATCCTTTCTTATCTATCTTTGTTACTCACCTTTAGAGCCACTGCCAATTCATTTAAATCCTCCCCTTTCAAAGCACCTTCTAGAAACTCTGATAATAACCTAGGAGTACACGCAAAACAAGGAATACCTATTTTACTTATTCTATATGCCAAGCTTTTATCATAATCGGGCACTCCTTTATCCGACAAAGCAAGCAAACATATCACTTTAACTCCCGATTCATACATTTCTTCCATTCTTCTTACTAAAGAAACCTGATTTCCACCTTCATAAAGATCAGAAAGCAATATAAACAACGTTTTGGAAGGTTCAGTTATAAATTGCCTACAATAGACAACAGATTTGTTAATATCCGTTGCTCCTCCCAGTTGTATACCAAACAACATATCAACAGGGTCATTACCATACTGTTCACTTAAATCAATAACTTCTGAATCAAAGACAACGATTTTTGTATCTAATGACGCCATACTTGCAAATATCGAACCAACTACAGAACCATAAATAATTGAATCTGACATCGAACCACTCTGATCCATATCCAATATTATATGCCAATTGTTAGTTCGCCTCGCTCGATCAAAAAAATAAAATTTTTCCGGTATGATCTTATTATACTTCCGACTGTAATTCTTCAGATTTTTGTTGATAGTATATTTCCAGTCGATACTGGCCGCATTGGGAATCGGCGAATGTTTTCTTCTGTTTAAAGCCCCAACTACAGCCTGACGAATATCGTTCTCCAACCTCTTGTTAATTTCGTCAACTACCGTTCTTACCAGCTGTCTTGCAGTTTCTTTGGTTTTTTCTGGTATTTTTCCCTTTAATGACATCAATGTAGCAACCATCTCAATATTCGGCTGTACATTTTTTAATATTTCAGGTTCAAAAAGCAATTGGCTAAGTCCTTTACGTTCTATTGCATCCGACTGTATTACTGATACTATATTTTCTGGGAAAAAAGCACGAATATCAGTGAGCCACTTAACCAACTTAAAAGAAGAAAAACCTGTACTAACTAAACTCCGACCTAGCTTTTTATCCATAGTAGATGATACATCCTGATTAGCCTCCGTCTTGTCGTAAATTGCGGCAAGAGCTTCATCCATAATTTTTTCATCGGAATCAAGGGACACCCCCCCTGTCACAAAAGACTCCAGAGACTCATGGACACTTTCCCCTAATATCAATCTCCATCTTTTCAACTGTTCATTTTCTATCATAATTACATTTCTCCCTACAAAACTTCTAAATACCAACCTAAGAATTGTTTCTGGTACAATATGTAAATTGTCAAATAAGCAGGTGTTTTCCAACAATAGTTATGGCTAAACGTTTTTCTAATTCATTAAGAACAACCGCTATTCTTCCTTAGCTATCTCTAACGCCCTATCAAATAACTTCTCTGCTTCCTCATTCCTTCCCTGGTTCTTACATATCTCCGAAAGACTATAATAATCAGCATATAGTTGAATTTGTTGTGCCTCCGTTTCCCAAACTTCCTCGAGTATCTCTATCGCCCTTTTATAACACTTTTCTGCTTCTTCATTCATACCCTGATTCTTATATAAATCTGCTAATCCGGAAAGTGTCGTTGCTGTGATTGAATCGTTCTCAAGATTATTCTCGAATATTTTCACTGCCCTTTTATATAATTTCTCCGCTTCTTTATACCTTTCCTGTTCGTCATATAGCATTGCAAGGTCATTTAAAACAAATGCTGTGTACAGATGTTCCTCTCCTAATTCATCTTCGTATATCTCTAGAGCTCTTTTATACAATTCTTCTGCTTCCTCGTACTGTCCCTCGTCCTGATTTTGACTTGCAAGTTCGAGAAGATTATCTGCCACATCTTTATTTTCTATGTCTTGTACATTTTCTTTCCTCTCAAGCTCTATATCTGTTATATTTTCCCTGTTAGTTGAGGATATATTATTTATTTCTGCTTGTTCTAACCTTTTAACAATTTCTTTTCTACCAACATCACCGTATTTAAGTATATATTGTAATTCCTCAAGTTTTAGCAAAGTAACACTTAAAAACAATACTTCCGAAACAGTTAATTTTGTTTGAAAAGGCACCTTTTTACTCTGCATCCCAATGAGAGCACCAACTGTTCCTTCACTACTTATATACTCTTCCGGAACCCCTACATCATAATACTCAAAAGAAAAAACACCAACCTCATTAGTTAAATTTTTATAGTTGCCTTGCTTTACTGCATTAAGAGCAGCTTGGTTTAATAGTCCAAATACCCAGGTCTCTCCTAATTGAGCCAGTGACATTTTTATAAACTCAGGGTCATTCATCTCGATATATAGTTCAATTTCCAAACCATTATCTGGTAACTCGGAATCACTAAACTCATCTGATAATCCATCAGTAGCAATTATCACTGAATCCTCAGTAAGTATTCTTCTATATGAAAGTCTTAAATCTGGCCAAGGAAGTTGTTTCTTAATCTCTGGATCAATTTTATAAGAAGCTATATCGTCACTCCCAGTTTTTCCCACATCATCCCAGAAATAATCCCTAAAATCATAATTCATATCCTGACGTTGTTCTTTAGAAAAACTCTCTGCTCCCAGTATCTCCTTGACTTCTCTTGCCCTATTCTGCAGTACCTTTGCTTCTTCATGCCTTTCTTGTTCTTTATATAACCCAATAAGATTGTTAAGACTCTTTACTATGTTAATATGCTGTACTTCCTCATATATCTCTATCGCTTTTTTATATAATTCCTCTGCTTCTTCAAACATTCCCTGTTTATCATGTAGCAGTGCCAAACCATTGAGAGTATCAGCTGTAACCTGATGCGCCCCTAAAACTTTTTTACATATTTCCAGTGCTCTATTATATAATTCTTCCGCTTCTTCAAGCCTATCAAAGGAATTATACATAGTCGCAAGCTTATAAAGTGTTATTGCCGTATCTGAATGTTCCCCGAGTACTTCTTCCCTTATACCTAACGCCCTTTTATACAAATTTTCCGCTTCATCATATTCTCCCCGGGTCTGACATTCTAATGCATGGTCATAGAGAGCCTCTGCCGTTTCTAAGTCGTTTTTCATTTCTACTTCCTCCTTTTTCTCAAAAATCTTTTTAAATAAAGCTTTTGCCTCATCTAGTTTACGATCAAAGTTTCATGGTTTTCTTACTCCAACACCTGATTCCTTTATACTTTCCCTTCTTATACAGCAAGATTAAATATCGTCAAAATCGAACTCATTTATATCATTTATTTTATTTTGTTCCTCTTCATTTAATTTTCTACTTAATATATCACTTGCTTCTTCCTTGTTAACACCCCAGATTTCACCAAGATTGTCACATATATGATGTTTCTCCGCAAGTGTAAAATCACCAAAGGCTCTTCTAAGAAACACAAGGGTTCGTTTGAATTGTTCGCTATCAAGAGAAGCTACATATTCTACAAGCTATTTCCATAAGCCCATTTTCGCCAACAAAGCATAATGGTTGCACATAGAAAAACCCTCAAACCAACCTGCACCAAGATCAGCGTCAACCCCTGGTGAAAGTCTTCTAGATATTTCTTGAGAAAGTATTTCTTCATCAAGCAAATTTCTTTCTAATAGTATTGAACAAGCATATCCAGACAACAAAGGATTCTTATCATCTACATTTGACAATTCTATTAGTTTTTCCACCCAAAAATCTTTATCAATCAGTTTAAAATGTTCTAAAGATACCCTATTCATTCTACGAATAGACTCAATAACAACCTTAGCCGCATTATTATCACATTTTGCCGCATCAACCATCAATAAAGTACCTCTTAAAAAAAGTTGCTGAAGCAATGGAATCAAAGATTCTACCTCAAATTTACGAATATCTCCATAACTAATAACAATAGATAACTCAAAAACCGTCAAAGAAATATCATTAAAGCTGGACTCCTCTACAGCTAATCTTTGAAGCGTCTTTCTAGCCTGTTCCATAGCTTCCATCATCCCACATTCACAGGCTTCTCGGATAACTTCTGCTACTTCCTGAATAGCAACACACTTATCTAGCCATTCTTTAAACACATAGGCGGTAGCAATTTCGACTGTTTCACCCCGAAGTATAGATTCAACCAATTCAATTTCCGCTTCAGGTGTCCACCTTAATACCCATAACTCAGCCCAAGTCGCTGATTGTTGAAAACTAGGCTTTAATTTCTGAAAACTAATCCTTAAAACTTTAAGCCTATGCAGAAAAAATGAACGATTTAAATCTAAAAAAGCATTTTCTTTGGATTTGACTCTTCTATTCTCCCTTAAATCAAGCTTAAGCTCCATAGCCACCGTGGATTTATACTTTTCAAGCTTTAATCTTTTTAATTCACGGTAAAAATCGTCCTGAATAGATGTTCGCCTTACACCATCTGGTAAACTACCAATGGATATTCCTATATTGGTATGAGCAATAGCTTCTGCAACGACAGATAATTCTCCATGTCCTAAACAAGTAACAGTAGCATCCCTTAAATCCCTAAGTGAAGGAGCACTCCCCGAATGAAGAGCCGCCAATGTGTTAGCCAAACGTAAACTTTCAATAACTTCCGCAGATGAACAGTATGTCCCATTCTTCCTCAAATACGAGGTAATTCTTGATAGATATTGTGCAGGAAATTTAGTAATATCATTTTGATTCATACATTCCCACATCATACCATAATAAGCAGGGGCATTATTTCCAGCTCCATAACCTGACCCAGATGAGAGCCTATAATAGGAATAAGGCATCAACGTCAAACGCGTTTTAACACGGGGAAGTCTCTTCAGCTCCTCATCACTCATTGGTTCTAAATCATTTCTAAGCGCTAAAGTATGATAAGCTCCAGTCACTACAACAATCTTCTCTATCTGATGACCCGCATCAACTGCCTTACATATTCTTCTTCGCATATAAGCTTCCCTAACCAAATTTTTGGCATACTCATATTCACTATCCTGCAAAATTTCTCTTAAACTCTTCCCAAACTCATTTGCCGCAAGGCGATAAGAATTTTTATTCAAATTGTGTTCAAAATTATATTCCCAATAAGAATCATACTCTTCCTCACCAGTAAGTTCGAGCCACTTGTTATAAATAGATTCACTCACAGACGTATTTATAAACTTATTCTTAGACTTATTTTTATAATCATCTTTATGCTCATTTGTAAATTCATTTATAATTGTTTTCTTTTCTATGAATCTTTCGTCTTCCCCTTTCAAACTTTGATATTCCAAGGGCAAAAAAACATCTGAAGGCAAATCTATAAACTCCGCATGAACACAATGTTTCTTTGCCCAAAGCAATGCTTGATATTCTGGAGAATAATTAACAAAAGGATACAAAAGAGTCCTGATAGGTAATTCTTCTGTATAAGCAAGAATAGCAACAGGTGGCTGTGTATCCCTAGAAGTAAAATATCCAATTTGAGAATTAGCATCAGAAAGGCCCTCAATCAGCACAGCAGTTGGCTTAATATCATCTAAAAACTGAAGTAAGTGGTAAGCCCCTCCAGGTGATAAATGTCTAATGCCAAAAATATGAGGCTTTTTTTCT
>JAQUGH010000130.1 GCA_028684195.1 Clostridia bacterium
CTTGGAGACCCTGCACCTGAATTTACACTAGATGGAATATGTAAAGACGAAAAAGTTCAAGTGAGTTTGAAAGACTACCTAAAAAAATGGATACTGCTTTTCTTCTATGGCTCTGATTTTACCTTTGTTTGACCAACAGAATTGGCAGCAGTTGCTGACCGAATCTGTGAATTTCAGTCTATTAATACTCAAGTTCTTGCTATCAGTACAGACAGTATCTATTCTCATAAAATCTTTACACAAACTTCTCCTTCCGGAAAAAAAGTCAATTATCCTCTCCTATCAGATCGAACTCAAAAAGTATCTAAGCAATATGGCATATTAAATGAAAAGGAAGACTTTGCTTATCGAGCCGCTTTTATTATTGACCCTCAAGGTACTATTCAAGGCTTTATTGTTAATCCTCAACCTGTTGGAAGAAATATTGATGAACTCATTAGGATAATAAAAGGGTTACAATACAACCGCAAAACAGGTCGTGGAATTCCAGTTGGCTGGCTCCCGGGAGATCCCGGAATTCCCATTGGTTGGAAATACATTGGTAAATACTAATCTCAATTACTATTCTTAATTACAAATATCTTACTTTCTTTTATTATACCAAGGAAGCAAAAGAACCGTCCCTTCGCTTCCTTTTCTCATTAAACTTAATACTTTACATAAAAGCATTTTAGTATTATTATGTAATTAGTTAATTAAATTCTAAATTTTGTTACTAAAAATAAGGAAAGGAAGGGGTATAAATGAGTTTTAGGGACGGAGGATTTAGAGAAATTAGAGAAGTTAGGGAAATTAAAGATACAAGTACACAAAAAAAAATAAATAAAAGGAGAACACAATTTCAAATATTTTTAGATGAATATGCAAAACTAGACCCTAAAATAGATCGTAATAAAAGAAAAAAAATAGCTAGACAGAGGGCTAATGAAGTATTCGAAGCTGAAGAGTCAGCTGCCAAACGAAGAGCTGAGAGAGATCCTTTAACAAAAGAAAAAATTGAAAAAGCATTAGATGAAAAAGCAGAATATTATTTGAATACTCCTGGAGCGAGACAGGAACTTGCAGAAAAGTTTGCTGCATTTAGAGAAAGAAACACATCCAGTACAGCAGGAAACGGTGCTTCAAAAAAAACAAAGCAACCAAGAAATTTAGGTGAATCTGAACATCAATTCTAAAGGAGCCACAGGGACGATTCTTTTGCTTCCGTCTCTGTGGCTCCTTTAGAATTTTTAGTAAATATATAAGTATGTCCTTAACTAAATATTCAATGTTTAAAGCATAGAACAAAATAATTTTGCTCTATGCTTTAAACACTAAATTGCGTGAGATCCCCAATATCCTTGCTATTTGCCGCTGTGTTATACCTTCTATTTCTTTTATTTTCTTTATTATCTTGTCTCGTTCTGCCTTTGGTAAACTCTTTATTTCAACTATGTCTAATTCTAACAATAATTTCTTAATTTCCTCTTTTGCCTCTTTATCCGTTAAACGTATTCGTTTCATATTATCTAAACATTCATCCTCATTTGAAACTTCATTAAATGCTTTAAATCGCTTTATTGCTATATCCTTATCCTCTGAAAACAACTTTAATATAAATTCACTATCTAACAACTCACTAAAAGATGACATATTACCATAATAATCAAAGCAACTACTCCATTTCCACTCAACAACTTTATTTATAATCCTAGCTTTTACTGGGTTTTGATGTATATATCTTATTACAGTAAATAAATATTCTTCCGTTTCAACATTCTCACTTTTAAATCTATCTTGAAACAAATGCCCTGTCGTTTCGTATTTCATATTATAATACCATACAAAACTTACACCGATCCTCTTCATAGATATTGATATTTCTTCATTACCTTCTTCTAAAAGCAAATGTATGTGGTTACCCATTAAACACCAACCATAAACTTTTATTTCTGCTTTCTTTTTGCATTTTTCAAGTGTTCTAAGAAAGCTTATACAATCTTCATCATCATGAAAAATTTCTTGTCTATTACTACCCCTAAGCATAATATGATATATTCCTGTTTCACTCTTCTTTCTTGAGCCTCTTGGCATATTCATCACACTCACTTATTTATTTTTGTTTGTATTTTAACACAAACAAAAACAAAAAGGAAGCAAAAGAACCGTCCCTTTGCTTCCGCTAATTACTATTTCAATTCATACGACCAACCCATTGTATCCTCTATTTTTCCATATTGAATACCCACTAATCTTTCATAAAATGCTCTCGTTATGCTACCCACTTTATTATCATTAATGTAATAATTATTATCTTTATAGTGGAATAATCCTACTGGTGAAATTATTGCTGCTGTACCCGACCCAAATATTTCTGTTAATTCCTTTGACTTTATTCCGTCTAAAACCTCATCAATAGAAATCCGCCTCTCTTCCACCTCATATCCCATATCCTTCGCTAAAGCTATTACGGAATTTCTAGTAATACCAGGAAGAATCGACCCAGTAAGTTGAGGTGTTACTACTTTATCACCAAAAACAAAGAAAACATTCATTGCGCCAACTTCTTCTACATACTTATGTTCCTTTGCATCAAGCCAAAGAACTTGAGAAAACCCTTTCTCCTCTGCCTTCATTGCGCCTAACAAACTGGCAGCATAATTTCCACCTGTTTTTATATCACCAACACCACCAACTGCAGCACGAACTAACTGATCCTCCACATAAATACTAACAGTATTAAAGCCTTCTTTAAAATATGGTCCTACTGGCGACATTATTATATAAAACAAATACTCTTTAGAAGGATGCACCCCTAAAAACGCTTCACTAGCAATCATCGTGGGTCGAACATACAATGATGTTCCAGGGGCATCAGGAATCCATTCCTTATCCAACAATACCAATTCTTTTACTGCATTAACAAAATCCTCTTCAGGAATTTCCGGCATACAAAGCTTTCGGGCTGACCTATTCAGACGTCTTGCATTTTGTTCTGGTCTAAAAAGCAACATTTTCCCATTAAGAGCCTTATAAGCCTTTAAACCTTCGAATATTTCTTGAGAATAATGAAGTACACAAGAAGCAGGATCCATTGTAAATGATCCGTATTTTTCTATCTTAGCATCATGCCAACCTCTTCCCTCACTATATTTCATCTTAAACATGTGTTCCGCAAATGTTCTACCAAAAACAAGTTTTTCAACATCTCCATAAGGTGGTTTCATAAATTTTCCCTCCATCTAAAAAATTCTCTTCATAACAAAAATAGACTATTCTAATACCAACCTTTATCCCATTTACTAAAGTAAAGCAATATAATTTTGGTAAAGTCATTGTAATATAATACCCCTATGAATAACCCTGTGTATTCTAATAGAAGTTCTACAGAATTTATGAAATTCCTTTAAAAAAGTTATTAAAATTTCTACCACAATAATCTTAATAAAATTAGTTGCTTTTTTTACTTCTCGTTTCCCGCAAACACTTTAACAACCACTATCTAGGTAAATAACAACCATTAAGTTCAACTTTACAGGCAACAAATATTAACTCTATTATAGCCTTTTTACCTTTAGAATACTTTAGTCAACATCTTAACACCCATAATTAAAATAACAACTGCTAAAAATCTCTTTATTGTTTGTGGCGACAATTTTAAGTGCATAAAATGAGTTCCAATATATCCTCCAAGATATGCGGCAACTCCTACTGGTATAACAAGTAAAGCATTAAAATGACCCATAGTAAGATAAGCAATAAATCCAGTCAATGATGAAAAAGGAATAACAAAAGCAGTAACAACAGCTACCTTTTTGGGATTGAAACCAAGCATAATCATAAGTGGTGAAACAATCCCTCCCCCGCCTACTCCCAAAAGTCCGGAAACAAACCCTGCCAATATCCCAATAAGAACTAAACTAAAAACAGGTTGATCCTCTCGATACTGGTCACTATATTTGCTTTTCTTAAAAAACAACATCATGTTTCCTGAAAAAAACAAAAAAGCAGTAAAAATACTTAAAACCACTTTTTGAGAAATCAATGTGGAAACATAAGCTCCAATGGGCGACATAATAACCGAGGCAATTATTATTGGCAATCCCATTTTTAAGTTCAATCTTTTATTCTTGAAATTAGAATAGCTAGCTGCAATAAGACTTATTGTATTTACAAATAAAGCTGTGGGTTTGGCTTCATTCAGCGGATAACCTAACCAATGTAAGACTGGAACAAGAACTACCGCCGATCCCACTCCTCCCAAAGAAAAAATGAAACTTAGCACAAATGCCAAAACAGTAACAGTAAAAGTCATACATATCAATCTCCTATCTATTCTTTAAAACATATCCAGGCTTAAAAAATCCTGCAATATCTGCTAAAGTATTAGTAAGTATTTTTACATCTTTAAATTCATTTACCTTTAAATAAGTATATACAATTGTTGCCCTAGTAGCAGAAAAGCAAAACAAAATAACAGTTTTATCCTTAGGAATTTCAGACAACCTTTCCGGAATCTGCTGAACCGGAATATGAGTTACAAATCCCAGTGAAACACATTCAACTTCTTCATCAGTTCTTACATCAATAAAAGTAGCTTTCCCTTCCCTATATAGCTCCATAGCTTTTTCTAGGTTGATCTTGTGCTTTCCTCCGCCAAAAAAATCTAAGTCAAACTCTTTCATCAAATCATCAAATTTCTCCATCTAAAACCTCTCCTTTTAATTATAATATTATTTGTGTTACAATTATATTGTATCCCATTTTTTGAATCATTTATCCTTATTAACATATTTAAATGTATCTATATGTTATCACCATCCCCTTTGTTAGGCAACAATAAAAATAATACATAAAAAATTATCTCTAAATATAGTTTTATCCAAACAGTTGGTTGGTTGAAATGTATAACCATCTTGATATAGTTTATCATTTAAGTCTAAAATATAATCACAGGAGGATATTGTTAATATGAATGATAAATATACAAAAATATCAGAAAAGCTTAAAGCCATTGCTGAGCCCACACGCTTGAAAATCTTAGAGATGTTGACGAAAGAAGAGATGTGTGTTTGTGAAGTAATTAACAAATTATCTTTGAGTCAACCTGCTGTATCGCATCACTTGAAGATACTGCGTCAAGCTGATCTTATACAAGACCGAAAAGAAGGTAAATGGGTGTTTTATTCAGTGAATAAAACTGCATACCTCAAACTCATTCAAACACTTCAAATTAACTTTACGCTTGATAAGCAATTAAAAGGAAAGCAAAAGCCAACCATATGCTGCAACATTAAATTATAATACTAAAGATGCTGAATAAATAAAAGCTATTTACTACTTTAGGACGTATTAAAGGAAAAGTTAATATTCTCTCAATTAGAACCTTCTCGTATATGAAAAATTAAATAATATTTTTAATACACAAAACCACTTACACATCAACGTTTCCTTTATTCTTATCTAACTAAATCATTACCTTTCAATTTAGTTTCTCTTGGTATTTTATCCTTTTGTTTGCCTACGATTTGCTCTCAATTCCTAAACAATTTGTTCCAACATTGCTCGAATAGGATTGAATTTTATGTTTGATCCATTTCTTATTCTTGTTGCATCGGTTATATTGTTCTGTATGCTTTCTTCTAAAACTTCGCTAAAATCCTCATCATAGTTTTTCATAAAGACATTAAGCTCCAATAGTTTCTCCATCGCTTGTTTATTTAAATTTGTAGAACCAAAAGTTAAAACTTGATTATCAACTCTTATCAACTTCGCATGTACCATATTCTTACTTAAATAT
>JAQUGH010000131.1:0-1942 GCA_028684195.1 Clostridia bacterium
GATAAGTTTAAATCAGATTATGAATAAGTTAAGTACAGTTTCGGAGGAATTGGCAACCAGCGTAGTTTACAATATTGATAATATCAATATTGAGATAGAACAAAGGAAAGAACGTTTTAGAAAATCAGTAGATGAGGTCAAGGAAAAAGCAGAAGAACGTTATGACACTACACGTAAAGATATGAAGGAAATACTCGAAAAGAAGAGAAACGAATTTAGTGAGCATGTTTTATTGTTAAAGCAACAAAAGGATGTGATCTTATCAGAAAGGCAAAGACAATCCATAGAGCATTTTAATAGATTGTTAGAACGTTCCAAGGGCTTTGCTCGATTCTACAATAACTATCCCAAAGCGTCATCATTAAAATTCAAAAACATGATACAGGTTATTCGCTATAAAAGGAATCATGAAAAGTAGGTGCTTTGATTGTGTAATAGACGGAATATAAATTCAAAAAAGTTCTTGAGGTACTGGAAAAGTAGGGTTTTGTTTAGTATAATTGTAGTATAAAATCAAGGGGGAAAAAGGGAGACGTTTTGGGTAAAAAATTATACATTACAGAAAAGCCATCTGTAGCTATTAGTTTTGCAAGCGTGCTAAGTGTAGATGTTACCAAAGCTGACAGGGGCAGAGGGTTTGCAGAAAACAAAACAACATTAATAACATGGTGCTATGGTCATCTTATAACCATGGCTTATCCTGATGCCTACAATCCAGCGTATAAGTCTTGGAAAGTTGAACATTTGCCCATTATTCCAAAAGAATATAAATATATCTTGATAAATAAGCCTGGCTTGAAAAAACAGTTTGAAGTGATAAAACAGTTGATGTGCAGAGATGATATAGATATGATTTATGCTTGTACGGATAGTGGACGTGAAGGCGAATATATTTTTCGCTTAGTCTATAAGCAAAGTGGATCGAAAAAACCCGCTAAAAGAGTGTGGATTTCTTCTCAAACGGAAGATGCAGTGAAAAAGGGAATTGAGGAAGCAAAGGATATACATGAGTACGATTCACTTTCCAAGGCGGCTTATTGCAGGGCAAAAGAAGATTGGCTCTTTGGTATGAATTTTAGTAGGATATATACTTGTCAATATGGTAAAAAATTATCAGATTTACTGAAAGAGGATAAGTCCTCTGTTATTGCAATAGGAAGAGTAATGACCTGTGTATTAGGTCTGATTGTGGAGCGAGAATTGGAAATTAGGAATTTCGTGCCAACAACACATTATGGAATTGTGGCTAGTTTCTTGTCAAAAGGAAGTAATATTAGTTATGAGGGGAAATGGCTACAAAAGAAGAAGGATGACAAAAAAATGACAGGGGAAAAAGAAAACAGCGCTCCCATCAATTCCAGTAATAACAATAATTGCGGCGATGATAACACTGATAAATATGTTAGTAAAGAAGATGCACTTGTGCTTATAGAAAAATTAAAAGGGCATGAGGCTATTGTGAAAAAAGTGGAGGTGAAAGTAAAATCGGAAAATCCTCCGTTGCTTTTTAATCTTGCTGAGCTACAATCGGAAGCTAATAAAAAATTCAAACTTCCTGTAGAACGGACATTGGAGATTGCTCAAGGTTTATATGAGAAAAAGATGATATCTTATCCTCGAACTGATAGCCGTGTGCTTTCAACTGATGTGGTTAAAGAGCTACCCAAGGTTCTAAATGGTTTGTATGGCAATAGGGCTTTTAAGGAATACATATTGAAAATTAAAGGCTTTGGGAAGCTATGCATCAATACCTCTTCTAAAAGGTATGTAGATAACAGTAAGGTTACGGATCATTATGCTATTATACCAACGTATGTTACAACTGATATATCTAGGTTGGATGTAGATACTAGAAATATTTACAATCTTATTGTGAAAAGGTTTCTTGCTATTTTTTACCCACCAGCGAAGTATAATACTGTGAAGGTGGAGACAGAAATTA
>JAQUGH010000131.1:2042-5778 GCA_028684195.1 Clostridia bacterium
CGTTTAGTACTATAATAAGGAATGTGGATACTGTATACAAAAGAATAACTGATATTTCAACATTATCTCTATGATTTTTTTATTTGTTGCATTTAAATGGGAAAAGAAGTTAGACATGGTAGGACATATTATTATATTTAAGATTCTGGGTATCAATTTTTGTAGTAATGAAAAATATTTAGTAGGGGGTAAGGCGAGAAATGGAAGATATTACAAAAACTTTTTCTAAAGAAGAATTAGAAGAATTGGACAAGATTATTGAAACGGAGGGCAAAAATCCAGGGGGGTTAATACCGCTACTTGAAAAAGCACAAGGGATATTAGGTTATATACCAATATCTGTTCAAAAAAGAATTGCAGAAAAGACGGGAATTCCTGCTAATAGAATATATGGTGTTGTGACCTTTTATTCATTTTTCACAATGGAATCAAGAGCACGTCATAGAATTCAGGTATGTCTTGGAACTGCTTGTTATGTTAAAGGTGGAAAGGAAATCGCTGAAAAAATAGAAAATGATTATGGAATAAAAGTAGGAGAAAGTACAGAAGATGGGAGATTTACCTATGAAAGAGCTAGATGCTTTGGTGCGTGTGGACTTGCTCCTGTTATGGTAGTGGATGGGAAAGTGTATGGAAAAATTAGTGTAGAAAATGTTGATGAGATTTTAAGCCAATATAAGTAATAAAAATCAAACGTAAGGGGGAATTATTATGCCAGGAAAAACTGTAGCAGATATCAATAACATTAAAAATGCTGCTCAAAATGAAAATGATGCAAAAAAAGATTTAACAAAAATATATGTGCATATGGGTACATGTGGAATTGCTTCTGGTGCTATAGATGTTTTAACTGCGTTAAGAAAGGAAATTAAAGAAAATAGTTTTAAGAATGCTAAAGTCATAACCACTGGTTGTGCCGGAATATGTTCTAAAGAACCAATTATTACTGTCGAAGTTGCTGGGCAAGAACCGATAATATACGAAGATATAAATGCAGAAAAAGTTGCGGAGATATTTCAAAAACATATTATGGGAAAGAAAGTCGTAAAAGAATATGCTTTTGCAAGGGGAATGGAAGCACAGATAAAAGAGAGAATCAAAAATAATGGTAAAATACCTGGACAAACAGTGGTAGATGATAGTATTCAGGGAATCGAAGAAATCCCTTTTTTCAAGCTTCAAGAGCAAAGGGTTATGAGGAATAGAGGAATTATAGATCCTAATAAGATAGATGATTATATAGCAAGAGACGGATATCAAGGGGCGATTAAAGCTTTAACCTCCATGAATTCTGAGGAAATAATAAGTGAAGTTTTAGATTCGGGGTTAAGAGGTAGAGGGGGAGCAGGCTTTCCAACAGGTCTGAAATGGAAATTTGCTGCAAAAGAAGAAAATGAAATAAAATATGTTCTGTGTAATGCCGATGAAGGGGATCCCGGTGCTTACATGGATAGAAGTGTTTTAGAAAGTGATCCTCATAGTATAATTGAAGGAATGATCATTGCGGCTAAAGCAATTGATTCTCATATGGGGTATATATATTGCAGGGCAGAATATCCTCTTGCAGTTGAAACGCTTAACAAAGCAATAAAGAGAGCAAGAGCGTATGGATTATTAGGGAAAGATATTTTAGGAACGGGTTTTGAGTTTGATATAGAGGTTTATGAAGGTGCTGGTGCTTTTGTTTGTGGAGAAGAAACTGCACTTATGAGATCTATTGAGGGCTTAAGAGGAAATCCAAGACCAAAGCCACCATTTCCGGCACATGCAGGACTTTGGGAAAAACCAACAATACTAAATAATGTAGAAACTCTTGCTAACATTCCGCAAATCATTGTAAAGGGTAGTGAATGGTTCTCAAGTATTGGGACAGAAAAGAGTAAAGGGACAAAGGTGTTTTCAATTACAGGTGATATTAACAACGTCGGATGTGTTGAAGTACCAATAGGGACAACGTTAAACACCATAGTAAATGAAATAGGTGGTGGAGTTCTGGAAGGCAAGCATTATAAAGCGGCTCAGCTTGGGGGACCGTCAGGAGGTTGTATTCCTTTACAACATATAGATGTTCCTGTGGATTATGAAACATTACAGGAGTACGGTTCAATAATGGGTTCAGGTGGGTTAATTGTCATGTGTGATGATAAATCTGCTGTAGATATTGCCAGGTTTTTTATGGAATTTTGTAAAGAGGAAGCTTGTGGAAAATGTATTCCCGGGCGTGAAGGTACAAAACAAATGCTTAATATTTTAAATAAAATTTGCGGGGGCAAAGGTAGTAAAGATGATATAGAAAAACTCGAAGAGTTAGGGCACGTTATACAAAAAACTGCTTTGTGTGCTCTTTGCAAAACATCTGCAAATCCTGTTTTGAGTACATTGCGTTATTTTAGAAATGAATATGAAGAGGCTGTCTCAAAAAATTAATTAAAAGAGGTGTGACTTATGATATTTACCAAAGCCTTGAAGTATGAGGATATTAAAAAAGGACTAGATAAAGATAACGATATAATTACTATAATAGGGTGTGAAACCTGCGTAAGAGTTGCCGGAAGTGGCGGAGAAGAAAAGATGAAAGAGCTTGCTTTGAAATTAAGAAGTGATGGCTATAACGTAAAAGATGGATTTATGGTTCCCACAGCGTGTACTCCTAAAATATCCTTTGCAAAATTAAGCAAAGATGTAAATACCATAGTTTCACTTGCGTGCAGTGCAGGTTCATCAAATCTTGAAAGGTCTTATCCTGAATATAAGATAATAGAAACTACAGAGGATATTGGATTGATGATTACAAATACGGATAAGAATATTATAAAGGTAACGATGCCTTATGAAGGACATGAGGATGAGGCTGGAAAAGAATATGATTTTTATACGGGAAATAAAAGAGATAATGACAATGAATTACTATTTTCGGAGGTGAGAAAATGATAATATCACTTCGTGCGATAAGTTATGAGGATTTAAAGAAGCAGATATCGAAGGATGATAAAATAGTTATAAACAGTTGTAATACTTGTGTAGTAGCTTGTGGTGTTGCCGGAATGCAAAAGATGACAGTGCTTGAGAATATGTTAGAAGCTGATGGATATAATGTTCTTGGAAAAGATTTAATAAGTATAGGATGCTCTTTGAATCTTGTTGAAAAACACAAGAACGATATTAAAAAGAAAGAAATGTATGATGAAGCTACGGTAATAATTCCGCTAATATGTGAAGATGGACTTGAAGGTATTCAACATTTATTCAGTGATAAAAAAGTTATAGGTATAACAAAAACATTAGGAACAGGAAACTTTACGATGGATAGAGGCGTAGTTTTAACTCATCCTTTTGAAAGTACAGGATTAGAAAAGAATTCTGAAGGATACGAGCTGTCGGAGGTTGCAGAGAAACTTAATCTATATGAAGATTTCTTTGATGAGGATGAAGCTTCACCACAGGAAAATGAATATGTTACGCTTACAATTGATGGAGAAGAAGTAACTGCTCTAAAAGGACAAAACCTATTAGAACTTTGTATGGAAAATGACATTGATGTTCCTCACCTTTGCTATGATGAAGAACTATCTGAAGCAGGGGTATGTAGAATGTGTCTTGTTAAAATAAAAGAGCCTCTAAAAAATTTTGTGTAAACAGTTTAAAAAGTACTTCTTCATGGCAATAATTAAAATAAAAACAATTAACAATAATTGCCAAAAGGAGTGACTTTATGTCGAATATTAACAAAGAGGTT
>JAQUGH010000132.1 GCA_028684195.1 Clostridia bacterium
CAGGGTCTCCAAGATTGAAATAGTCGCAAATTGCAGACCATTTTTCTTCAGTCGGTTTATAAGGTTGACAGGGACATTCGTTTTCATTAAGAATAATGTGAACAAGCCCAAGTGGAAACGAGGAAGGAAGCAAAAGAACCGTCCCTGTGGCTCCTTATGTGGCTAGGTCAATATGCTGTATTGTTCCGGCGAAACCGTTTTCTTTTAGGAAAATACCTGTTTTTTGTACTTGACCATGTAGTTGGTTCTCTGTATTTTTTATATCAAAGAGGGTAGAGATGTGACCTAGGTAAATAGCACCGATACCCTTTTCACCGAGGGCAAGAAGATGATTATTACCTTCGGGATCCTTAGTCCAAATACGAAGCTTCTCAAATATAGGGTCATTCTCATCAATCCAGCCATTGGCATCCGAATCGTACGTACTCAAGTCGGCAAAACCGTTACCAGATTGAGGACCAAATAGCTCTTTACCGTCATTAATAATTCCGTCTTCATTTAAATCTAGGGATAAGAATCCGCTTCCTGATTTTAAGAAAGATATCTGGTCTAGGTTACCATCGGTATCCAGGTCAAAGGAAAATTTTGAGTCAGTTAATTCGGCTGTATTTCCGTCAAAATTAATTACTAGGGGGTCGATTTTGACATCGCCGGCAGTGAGACGAATATTGGTCTGCGTCATAAATTCTCTTGTCATATTCAGTGATAGATCTATTTCTAGTTTTTGACCGTCGGCTGTTTTTACAATTCCTGTTGCATTATAAGTGAGGGTTTCCTTTTCATGGTAAGATTTAAGATAGTTGTATTCTAAACCCCAACCAAGTCTGTTACTATTTTGTTTTTGCTGAAGCTTAATGTTTTCAAGATCCTCAGTGCATAATTTTTGGCTATTTTTAAGTGCAATTTTAGGCACATAAATTTTTATTTTTTTACCAGTAAAGTGTTTTATGAAATTCTCGATCAGGGATATTTTCAATTTGTCTTGATGGCTAAGCTCAAACTCTCCAGATTCCTCATTAATCAGCGATTGAGTGTTTTGCAGTATTTCTTTTGGTTGTGTATTTTTTTCAAGTAGGTCGTCAATCATTTTTTGAGTTTTTTCCGAAATATCTAGAATGTCTACTTCATGACCATTAAGGATGGAGTTATCAACCCAAATATTAAGAGATTCTCGGCGTTCCTCTTTCACCGTTTTTGTATGGTCACTGTTCATAATAATTGTCGAACTTTCTATCTTCATTTTTAGCGCCTCCTTAAAAACTGTATCTATATAACTTATATCGTATAAAACAACTATATTGTTTAGTTATTTCAAAAAATATAGGAATGGTTCTTTTGTTTTCTCTTTTAGCTTGTTTATGTTAAAATAAACACAAAAATAAGTGAGTGTAATGAATATATCCGAAATATCAATTACCATGAAGAGGATTGGAGTTAGTTTTGTATGGTATTAAAATTTGAAGTACAATATAAAAGGACATTTGTTTCAAGATAGATGGATGGATGGATGGACACGGTAACAAATTTGTTCAAAAATAGTGATTTCAATAAAAATGTATTATATGGGGTTAGATAATTAATGAAGAAGGTAGATTATGAATAAGACAGTTTTTATAACAGGTGCTTCAAGGGGAATTGGGAAGGAGATCGCTTTATTATTTGCAAAGAATAATTTTAATGTTGCGATCAATTATCTAAATAACGAAAAAGGTGCTGAAACTCTGTACAGGCAGTTACAGGAACAAGATTGTAATGCCCTAAAAGTTCAGGGAGATGTTGGAAATAGAAATTCTGTAGAACGGATGGTAACAAAAACATATGACCAGTTTGGTGAGATTAATGTTTTGATTAATAATGCTGGTATCGCTCAACAGAAGTTGTTTACTGATATTTCCAATGATGATTGGGATAATATGTTTAATGTAAATATCAAAGGTGTTTTTAATTGCTGTCAATGTGTTCTCCCGAAGATGATAAAAAATCGGCAGGGGAAAATAATTAATATTTCTTCGATATGGGGAATGACTGGTGGCTCATGTGAAGTTCATTATTCGGCATCAAAAGCAGCTGTTATCGGATTCACAAAGGCTTTGGCGAAAGAAGTTGGATTATCAAATATTCAAGTGAATTGTGTTGCACCAGGTGTGATTGATACTGATATGAATTCGGATTTAGATGATAGTGCGATAAACGAAATCAAAGAACGAACGCCCCTTGGCGTAATCGGTGCCCCAAGGGATATTGCAGAAGCTGTTTTATTTTTAGCTTCTGAGAAGTCCAATTTTATAACTGGTCAGGTTATTAGCCCTAACGGTGGTTTTTTGATTTAAGAGAAAATAAAGGAACCTACAGAAGCTAGAATAAGATGAAATAATACTTAAGATTAAAGGGATAGATGGGATAATACAGCGACAAATAAGAAGGAATTGAGAGTTTAATAAAGAATAGATTAATTTGTGTGTGTTTGTATTATAACAATGGGGACAAATAATATTTGTTACAGTATAATGCTGGTAATAATTTGAAGGAGGAAGAAAGTATGAATAGTCATCAAGTCACAAAAGGTATTGCCCGAGCGCCACATCGTTCACTTTTTTATGCGTCGGGGTATTCGGAGGAGGATTTACAAAAGCCGTTGGTAGCTGTTGTTAATGCTCAAAATGAGATTATTCCCGGTCACTTTGATTTGGACAAATTAGCTCAAGCAGTGAAATTAGGAATTGCAGCAGCAGGTGGAACTCCTATGGAGTTTCCGGTTATTGGAATATGCGATGGTATTGCCATGAATCATAGTGGAATGAAATATCCTCTTGCCAGTAGAGAAATTATAGCTGATTCCATTGAGTCAATGATAGTAGGTCACAAGTTTGATGCTATGGTTTTAATAGGAAACTGTGATAAGATTGTGCCTGGAATGTTAATGGCTGCAGCTCGTCTTAATATACCTGCTGTGTATGTTGGCGGAGGACCAATGCTTCCGGGAAGTTATAGAGGAGAAAAAACAGACCTTATTAAAGGTGGCTTTGAAGCGGTAGGTGCTTGTGCTCAAGGGAAGATTTCCGAAGAGACTTTACATGAGATGGAAATGAAAGCTTGTCCTACTTGTGGAAGTTGTGCAGGATTATTTACCGCCAATACAATGAACTGCTTGGTAGAAGCTTTGGGAATAGGATTACCTGGAAATGGAACGATTCCTGCTCCTTATGGTCAACGTTTAGCGTTAGCTAAAAAAGCAGGACAACAGGTTATGGAGCTTGTAAAAAAAGATATAAAACCTCGTGATATTATGACTTTGAAAGCTTTCCAAAATGCAATAACGCTTGATATGGCAATTGGTGGCTCTACTAATACAGTGTTACATTTATTAGCTATAGCTTATGAGGCTGAGGTAGAGTTGTCACTTGAAACCTTCGATGAAATTAGTGCTAAAGTTCCTAATATAACCAAATTAAGTCCAGGTGGTAGTCACTATTTGATTGATTTATATGAAGCAGGAGGAATATCAGCAGTATTAAAACAATTAGATGATGCTGGACTTCTGGCAGGTGATGAGATGACAGTGACTGGAAAAACCTTGTCGGAAAATATTGCCACGGCAGAGGTTTTCGATGCTACAGTAATTCATCCGATGGATAGACCTTATATGAAAGAAGGGGGCATTGCTATTTTAAGAGGGAACATTGCTCCTGATGGTGCGGTTGTGAAACAATCGGCTGTAGTACCGGAAATGTTAGTGCATGAAGGACCTGCTCGAATATTTGAAACAGAAGAAGACGCTTTTGAAGCGATTATGGGTGGAAAAATAAATAAAGGCGATGTAATCGTTATTCGCTACGAAGGACCTAAGGGAGGTCCAGGGATGAGAGAAATGTTAAGTCCTACTGCTGCTTTGGGTGGAATGGGTCTTGATAGGGACGTGGCTCTGATTACAGATGGAAGATTTTCCGGTGGCACAAGGGGAGCGGCTATTGGACATGTATCACCTGAAGCTGCTGAGAAAGGTCCTATTGCTGTAATTCAAGAAGGGGATATTATTCAAATAGATATGCCTGCAAGGAAGTTGAATGTGAAATTAAGCGATGATGAGATAGAACAACGGTTTAAGAATTGGGAGAAACCAGCACCAAAAGTTGGCGGTAGGTCATACCTTGCCCGCTATGCTTGCCTTGTTACATCAGCTAGTACGGGAGCTGTTGTGAAGCCAATGTAATGGGTTAAGGTATTTTAGTGTTATTTTAATAGGAATATACAAATCCCCTAGTATCTGCCTTAAGGTGGATAACTAGGGGATTTATGCTGATAAATATTCTTTTAGTTATATCTGGTTATCATAATTTCTTTTGTTATTTCATTAAATTCTACCTTAGCCCTTAGATTGTCGCTGAAGAAATGTAGCGGCACGAAAGTTCTGCCAGGTTGGAGTCTACAGGTGTTGTAATCAAAGTTTACCAATCCGCCGTCTACATAAGCTTGTTTTGAGTTTAGCATAAAGTGTATTGTTTTATGCTGTTTGTCTTTAATAGAAATACTATTGGCAGATGGCCATTCAATATGGGCTCCCAAAGCTTCGCAGACAAATCTTAACGGTATCATGATACTTCCGGTATTTGAATCAATGTATGGTTTAACGTCCATAGTGCAAAGATTTTCGTTTTTCGTAGCGGTATTTTGACCTATGGTAAGAGTTATTTTTGTAGGTGCTTCCGTAGTATTTATATTAAGATTTCTCGGTTCATCAGTACATTGATGCACATCGTTATCACCAAAAACGGATACATCGCCATCTGAAAATAATACTACTGTATGAAAAAAGCCTGCCGAAATGGCTGCTATGTCGTAACTATCCAAATTCAAATTGGTACCTAACTGACCGAAGTAGTCCATTCCCCATGTGACAATACGGCTGTTGGACTTGAGTGCCCAGAAATAATCACAACCTGCAGAAATGGCTACTATATTCTTCTTGGTTTTAAATTCAGCATCAAAATAATTAAGATTTTTCGGGCCGCCCCATTTGATTAAGCTGCCGTCTGATTTTATTGCTAGTGAGAAATCCTGTCCGGCACTAACGGCTGCCACATCGCTTGTGGCAAATTCAGGGATATTACATTGGCCGCAATCGTTTTTGCCCCAGGCAATTACACTGCCGTCGGATTTTAAAGCAAGGGAATGAGAGTCTCCTGCAGTAATTTCCACAACATCACTTTGGGCTTCAACGGGGACGTCACATTGACCGTTTTTATTATTACCCCAGGCGACCACACTGCCGTCGGAGTTCAGAGCTAAAGAATGCGAGCCGCCGGCGGTAATAGCAGTTACATTATGTAGTGCAGCAACGGGGATATTGCACTGTCCATGTTCATTTTTGCCCCAAGCTATAACAGTACCGTCAGATTTTAATGCTAATGAATGATAACCCCCTGCGGCAACTGCAATTATATTGTGCCAAGCTTCAGCAGGGACAGTACATTGCCCGTCAAAATCATAGCCCCAGGCAACAACTCTTCCGTTGTTTTTTAAAACAAGAGAATGGTAATCTCCTGCCGAAATCTTTTTCCCTGCTTCACGGGCAGATTCTACAGTAACTAGGTTGTTGTTTATCACTGGGGTATCAGTTGTTTCAGTGGTATCTTGTGAGGTAGTAGTGGGTAATACTATTTGACCTTTAGCGGAATTTGTTGAGAAACCAATAACACAGGATGAGGTTACAAGTAAAAGGAGTGACAAAATAAATATTATTTTCTTTTTATTAATACGCAATGTTT
>JAQUGH010000133.1 GCA_028684195.1 Clostridia bacterium
ATTCTTAATGCTTTTGTAATTTGGCCTATTTCATCTTTTCTGTCCATGTATTTTATAGCCTTTGCTGTCTCTTTATATGTAAAATCGTAATTCGCTAATTCTCCAAGCCTTTCTGTTACTGCCGTAATTGGTTTAACAATATTACCTGCTATTACATAAATTATTCCACCTATAATGAGTAAACCTAACAGACTTAATAATATCATACTTTTTATTAATTTATATACATCCCCAAAAACCTCTTCCTGTGGAACTACTGTACCAAAATACCATGGTGTACCTGTATTACCTATCGTTATCGGTGCAAACGCTTCAAAAGCATCCTTAGCAAGTTCCTCTGAATATCCGCATTGAGAATATACTCCGTTTTTACCTATTTCTTCTACAATCTTCTTGGTCTCGCCACTTTTAACCTCACCTACAGGCTGACCTGTTTTGTTAATATCCGGATGGGTCACTAGCAATCCTTTATTTGATATTAACTTTCCAAAACCGGTCTGAAACAATTTTGCGCTGTTTCCAATTTCTTGTAAACCATCTAAAGATACATCAATTCCCGCTACTCCGATAATCTTTCCATTATATTTTATTGGAACGGCGAAAGAGGTCATAAGGACTATTTTCCCTCCAGTTTCATATTCATAAGGTTCTGTGACAGACTCTTTTCCCGTTTGTAACGCTAGCAAATAGTAATCTGATACATCATAATCTTTTAGATAATCTAATTTTGCATCGTTTCCCTCTCTATACCAGTAAGGAACAAATCTACCCGTAGAATCATATCCGCTAGTTCCTGCATATTGAGTATCTTTACCATCAAAAGCATTTGGTTCAAAACAAACCCAAGCTCCAAAAAAATTTTCGTTATCCTCAAGAATGTTTTTTAAAAATGCATTAGTACTACTTCTATCTTCATAACCTCTTTCTAAAAGTCCCTCTTGTACATCTGCCATGCTCCGAGCTACATCTAAAGGAACTTCCAACTCCGCTTCTATTTTGCTTGCATATTCCTTAGATATGGATTCTGCTAATAAGCCGGCAGTCTCTTTCTCTTTTTGATAAACCTTAAAAGAAACTACAGAAATTATTGTAACAAAAATCAAGAATACAGGTACCAATATCATTAGCAACGTTTTGTTTTTTAATTTCATATATAGTGCCTCCCAAATCTTATTTCATAACCGAATACTTATTAAACTAAAAATACTGCTATTTCCCATTTTTGTACCCAATCCAAAATACTCGAGTTGTGTTTTCAAACAAGTAAAAACATCTTTTATAAATATGGCATCGCTTCCTTTCAACAAAAAATGGTTTATAGCACTACATATAGTACTATACATCGCAATTTTTATATAATATATAATTTAATTATATATTATATAAATCATTAGCCTTTGTCAACATTTTTACTAATTGGATGAATTGAAAAAGCAACTTACACTTTGAAAAGGACATTCGGGGACGGTTCCATTTTGTCCCCTTTTGCGCTGCTTTGATTGCCTACACATTTACAGGCACACTAAATCAAGAGACCCTCACTCCTCCATTTGACAGCAACAGTATTATTTTATATAGTCATATTAGCTAATTTTATATTTTAGCTAATATGGAGGTGTGTCTTATGGAAATATCATCCACGGAAGCACAAAATAATTTTGGTCGTTATGTTAAACTGGCACAATTTGAAGACATAATTATTACAAAAAATGGTAAAAAAACAATAGTTATAAAATCATATGAAGCACCCGACAAAAACCTTTTAACCCTAACCGAAAATGCTGAAAAATATGATTGGAAAAATGAAAACATTTCCTATCACGATTTTCTTATGCTTTCCGATGAAAGCGAAAAACGGTATGAGTATATTAACGGGGAAGTATATTTGCTTTCTTCACCTTCTTATAATCATCAAAATATCATTATGGAAATGTCTCATGTGTTATACAACTGGTTTAAAGGGGGAAAATGCAAACCGCTAACTGCACCCTTTGATGTTACACTAACGGTGAATAACAACAAAAATGTTGTTCAACCGGACATTATTGTAATTTGTGATCCCGAGAACATTGATGAAAAGGGCAAATACACAGGTATCCCTACTATAGTGGTCGAAATCTTATCCGAGTCGACGAAACAGAGAGATATGCTAAAAAAACTTGCTTTATATCTTTACGGCGGCATAAAGGAATACTGGATTGTTAGTCCTTTACGCAAAGAGGTCTATTTATACTACTTTGAAGAACATGATATTAAAGAGTACCGTGTGTATAAAGGGCTTGAGGTAGTACAATCTTTGACCTTTGAGGGTTTGGAAATCCCTCTGAAACAAATTTTTTCATGACATAGCATGGACATTCGGGGACTGTTCCTGCTACGTCCTTTGCCTTTTTTGTTTTTTGTCATTTTATTCTACAAAAAGCAACCAGACGGAGACTTAGTCACCATCCGATTGCTTTTTTTCTGTTTGCCCTCATCTCAAGATACAAGGTATTCCAGATACATTCGACAGTATAGCAAATAAAATTCAAATAGCTAACTCTCACTAACTTTGCACAGGCTCAACTAACCTTCAGTGAGGTAGAAAAAAACCACTGAAAGAAGTTAAGCTTTATTACACAACCGAGTGAAATTCTAATTCTAATACAACACCAGGAACAGCTTTGGAAGATGTTCCTGATAATTTATTCTTCTTTCTTTGCCAAACTCCGTTGAAAATATAAAAATATTGGTAGTGGAATCACAATCCATCCAAAACTCTTAATAAGAGTATTTTTAGCTCTACTGATATCTCTTTCTTTTTCGAAATTCACCTTAGCTGTATATCTTTCTTTTAATTCTTCCTCTGTTAATTGTACTTCTTCCATCTCATTCTTATCTATAAAAGATTTATCTTGATTAAGCCTGTAGTCCTCAAAAGTTTGATAATACGGTGTAGGAGAAACAATATCGGCAATTGACATAAACACCGTAACACTTCCACCAATAGTCATCATTAACGTTGCAAATAAAACTAAGTAAATATAAACCTTTTTTATCACTTCTTCACCCCCTTCCTTTGACTCCCCCTTAACTCCTATAACTCCAAAAATAATAAAAATAATTACCACAATAGGCACTAATAGGATAAATGACGCTATCATTTTTCACCTCATCCTTAATATATTCAACCATATTCTAACACTAATTATAACTATAATAAAGCCTTTAAAAGCAATAACAGGCTCACCTTTTGAAAATTAAAATAAAGTTAAAGAGAGACATTCAGGGACGGTTCTTTCATTTCCTTTTTTGAGAATCGTTTAACAATTGTTAAACGGTCGTTAAGCGAATATTCAAAAATCAACATCCATTCATCCCGAGCCCTAACTAACCACTGGAATAATAAAATAGTCAGATGAAATGTCCCCGTGTCTCAATTCTGTACCTTTATTCTTTGAAAAAAATTAATTTCTTATTAATCCTGTACTACGATTTTTTACTCTATTCTCATTATTTGTCTTAGGGGTACCTTTAGGTAATGTTTCTGTACGGATGTCTAAAGGAATTTTTTCACCATTTATATTCATTTGTTTTAGAAGGTTCATATATGTTCCGTCTATAAGATCCGCCATGTCTTTGCCAAACTCTTCTATTGATTTTTTAATATCCTCTTTATTGTCGTTAGGATCGAGGCGGAATGTATCAAGCCTCTTTCCTAATTCTAAATGATTTGTTGAAATTACACTACTTGCACTCTCACACGCACCTTCTACTAAATCCTCAGAAATACCGCTAGCTTTCTGTGCTATATTTAAATTCAATGATAGAAGAAGAGCTTCCCTATAAATAGGTTTATATATGTTTTCCAATGTTTGGCATATATCACCTTCAAGCTTTGTCTTTCCACTGTCAAAATCCGCCAACAAACCTTGTATTTTGCTATTAACTGAAACTTTTCTAATATCACATATTTTTTTATATGTCTCATTTCTTATAGCTGGCATTGTGAAATTTATGGGTCTTAAATCCAAAGGTGTGTATTTTTTTATCTGTGAAATACTTATAGGAGCTAGTAATTCATGGTTACTAATAATTAATTTCTTTAAAATTAAACAGGAAGCCATTCTAAAAGACTCGGTACTAAGTGCAATTCCCTTATGAACAATTAAATCTTTATAAAACTTATTTAGCTTTTTTTCAATGTCTAGCTTATTTTGATCAAACGCTTGGTTTGCCCCTTTTATATATTTACTTGTACTTTGTGGGTCATAGTGTTTTTCAAGTGCATAGACACTAAACATTTCAATTTGATTTTTATACAATTCAGTTATTATTCTAACGTCATTAAGAGAACCTCCCAGCAATTCTCTTAATGTATCACTTGGATCTTTAATATTACACTTTGTACATTCTTCCTGTATATCTACACAATCCTTCATACATTCATCTCTTAGTTTTTCCCATAATGCAGTAATTTCTGAATTCATATTATCTAAGCTAACAATTTCAACTTTTTTGTTAAAATTAATAATTTGATTCACTAGGTACTGTAATGCTTTTACTAATTTCTTCCCAATATTCATTCTTAAAGCCCCCATTTAACAATATTTATGTTTCGTAACATCATATTCAACGAATAATTTATAAGTAATAAGTAATATAATAGCGTAAATTGTATATGCACCAACTTATATTTTCCTATCTGTAAAAAAATTAGAGTGCTAAGATTAGCTTCCATCCATAATTTTACATATGTGATGCCTATTTCAAAAGTAATTCACCCTCCTCTTTCGTGTTCTGATCCTTTTCCTCGAACTAGCGAGCTATTATTTCCCCTAAATCTAGCCCTCTCTGATTCAACATTATCAGTAGGTCTTTCAGGTAATGGTTGACGTACCTCCTTGACTTCTAACCCTATTTGTTGATAAATTTCTTTACGTGCTTCAGCTAGTTGTTTTCGTAAAGCTTCATAGCACTTTTCTGAAATATCATACATTGTAGCGTAAGGTATATCTTTGTGCAATCCATCTGATCGTTCAAGAGGCTTTGTAGCATTTTGCAAAGTTTTATATGTTATATCATAATTATCCCCAAGCACTTTAGTAGCTTTATGCCATTTTTCCATAGCCAAAGATCGTTCCATACCCTCACGCAACGAAATATAATACTGATATTTAGTCATATTGAAACTACTCAAGTATAATTTATACGCCACATCCTGTACCGGAAATTTTATCTCAACTGACAAATATGATGGTTTATAACTTCTAGTTTTTCGTCGTTTTCTATTATCATCAGCCGCTTCTTCATATACATTTTTAATCTGTTCAAACATCTTTGGATAATCCTCAGGATACTTAGGCAAATTAGGATCAAACTTTAATTCAGGTTCTTTAATATAGACCTTTTGCGCTATTAATCTCGAAGTCAATGTTTTGTAATTTTCTCTTAACATCCGTTCCGCCGCTCGACTAACATATACCGCACAACATCCCCGAGGTAAAGCACTATTATCGTTATCCCAAAATTTCTCTAGTTCTTCTATTTCCTTATCAAAATTCGACTTGGTTTGTTCTTCACAACTTTCTTTATCAAACGGACAACCATTTTGTTTTGCCCAATCCTCGGTCTTAGATACACGGCTTTCGCATGAAGAAAAATAATGTAAATAATAAATAAAAATGACATTTTGGAAATTGCTATAAACCAATAAAAAATAAGGGTTCATAGCAATTTTTTTATTGATTTATGATGTAAAATGTTATATAATT
>JAQUGH010000018.1 GCA_028684195.1 Clostridia bacterium
GACGCTTTTGGCGGGAACCTTTTAATGAAACTGATGAAGGATGGATGAAAAACTTTTGTATTAATAATAGTATTAATGCAAAAAGTAGATTGAATAAGTTAAATGAGTACATAAAGAACAATAGATGAGCTCATCATATATAAATGGTGGGCTTTTTCATGTTTAGAAATCATGGGCGGTAAATGCTGCTTGGTCAAGGGCGGTAGCGGTACTGTGCAACAGGAACCGTATAATGAAGTGTTTGCAAGCAGGATATGTGAACGTTTGGGAATTACTCACATACCTTATACTCTACTTATGTAAGAGGATTATTCGTACAGCGTATGCAAAAATTTTATTACATCGAGTACGGAGCTTATCAGTGCCTGACACCAATTAACTTAATGGTATCAGGCACTGATTTATAGAGCTATTTGTTTAATATTTGATAATACGATTAAGATGTTATTTGATATAATAGTGTTGTAGAATTTTTCATGATAATTACTTTTTAATAATTTCAAAAGTTGACTTCTTTTATTTGAAATTTATACTAATTAATAGTATATTAATAGTGTGATGAGTATTTTTGCTAAGAAGCGTAAAAATAGTCTAAAAAAAATATTAAGTATGATATTATAACATAGTATGACAAGAGATAAAATTTTTTTAAAAATAGGGGTGCGGTAAATGTGTAAATCGGTTCGAGTATTTTTATTAGTGATAATTGATGTAATACTTGTAAATTTCGCGCTATATGGTTCGTTATTATTGCGATTTGACGGAATAATACCTCTTCAGTATATGGAATCATATCAGGAGCTTACAGTGATTTTCACTCCTATTTTTATTTGTTCTTTTCTATATTTTGGACTTTATAATCGGCTTTGGAAGTATGCTAGTATTGGAGAACTTTTAGCAGTATTTTATGCTGTGACAGTGAGCAGCTTGATTAATATTTCTTTGGCTTATTTTGTTATTAGAGGAAGTGGATTGCCGTTACCGAGGACTGTTCTTCTGTTAAATTGGGTGCTTAATATTTTCTTTATTGGCGGGTCGCGTTTGATATGGAGATTGTTAAGGGATCGTACTTTGCGATTTAACAACAGTGGGGAGGGGGAACCTACTTTAATTGTTGGAGCAGGGGATACGGGTGTAATGGTAGTAAAAGAATTGCAGAGACATTATAATGGGGAACTGTGTATAGTCGGGTTTGTTGATGATGATCTTAATAAACAAAAGGCACAGATTCTAGGGATATCTGTGTTGGGGACGATAAAATCAATACCGGAATTAATTATTGAAATGGATATTCAGGAAGTTATTTTGGCAATTCCTTCTATGGAAGGAGCGGAAATCAGAAAAATTGTTGATCTATGTCAAAAGACTGATGTAAAAATAAGAATACTGCCTGGTGTTTACGATTTGGTTGAAGAAAATGTTACTGTAAACCATATTCGTGAAGTGCAGGTGGAAGATTTATTAGGGCGTGATCCGATTAAAGCTGATCTAGAAGCGATATCCGGATACTTGCACGGACAGGTTGTATTAGTGACAGGTGCAGGTGGGTCAATTGGTTCAGAGCTGTGCCGCCAAATAATGCAGTTTGTTCCGAGACAGTTATTATTGTTAGATGTTTGTGAAAATAATGTTTATGATATTGAAATGGAATTAAGAGAGGCTGATCCTGCTATAGAGATCATTCCCTTGGTGAAGGATGTGCGTGATAAAGAAGCAATTGAAAATGTATTTGATAAATATCATCCTCAGGTAATATTTCATGCTGCAGCACATAAACACGTCCCTTTGATGGAGGCTAATCCAGAAGAGGCAATTAAAAATAATGTCAGGGGTACATATAATGTGGCTAGTATAGCCAATCAGTACAGTTCTAAAAAGTTCGTGCTGATCTCTACCGACAAAGCGGTTAATCCTACCAGTGTAATGGGAGCATCAAAGCGGTTGGCAGAGATGGTGATTCAATATATGGATATTGCCAGTGAAACTAATTATGTGGCAGTTCGTTTCGGCAATGTATTAGACAGCCGTGGCAGTGTAATACCTCTTTTTAAGAAACAGATTGCTAGTGGGGGACCTGTTACTGTGACTCATCCGGAGATGGTTAGGTATTTTATGACAATACCTGAAGCCGTTGAACTGGTTATTCAAGCAGGGTCACTTGCCAAAGGGGGAGAAATATTTGTTCTTGATATGGGCGAACCGGTTAAAATATTGGATTTAGCAAATTCCTTGATAAAATTGTCTGGTTTTAAACCAGGGAAAGATATAGAAATAGCGTTTACCGGGATTAGACCGGGGGAAAAGTTATATGAAGAATTATTGACGGCTGCGGAAGGGGTTAATGCTACTAGCCATACAAGGATTTTTGTAGCCAAGCCTAATGGCTTGAATTTCAAGTTAATTGAAGAGTTGATTCATAATATAAATAATAAAATTTTACCGAAAGATTATATAGAAACCGAAAGAATAATAAAGAAGTTTATCCCTAATTTTCATTATTTTCAGGTGAAGGAGGTAGATAAAGATAAACTTAATCAGCTGAGTTCTTAATGGTAAAATTAATTGGAAGTAGATAAAGGAGCTAAATAATTAATTAAAGTTAGAGGGTGAATATTTTGTCTAAGAAAAATGTGATGATATTTATAGTTTTACTTGTTTGCTTGGCGATGCCAATTTCACTTTATGCTACGGAATTAAAAAATGTTAATGTATCTGTTAATCCTAAAGAAGCGGGAGAAATAGCTCAGTTTTCGCTTGGGTTTACAGTTAGTAGTGCAGGAAGTCTTGAGGGAGGAAGAGATGAAATAATTATTAGCTTTCCTGAGGGGATCACTATCCCGGAAACTATTGAAGATGATGAAATAATTATCAATGGATGTGTAGTAGAGTCCCGGGACATTTATATTGACGGAAATGAAATTGCAATAATAGTACCTCAGGATGTAAAGGTTAGTAATAATGGATATGTAGGAATAATTGTACATAGGTCAGCAGGGATTAAGTTACCAAGAAAAGCTGATAGTTATAGCATTGGAGTGAAGACTACAAAAGATGGTAAGGTTAATTCCAATTCGTTTAGTATTAATGGAAGTAACATTTACAAATTAGAGTTTGATGTGTCACCTAAAACAGTGGATGAGTTTGCTGCGTATGAAATTAGTTTTAAAACGAGTTCTGAAGGGGCACTTAATTCTGAAAGCGATAAAATATATATTGGATTTCAGGAAGATGTTACGTTGCCTAGAAGTATTGATGCTGAAAATATTAAAATCAATGGAAAAAGTGTTGGAGATGAGGGCGTTTTTATAGATAAAGAGAGTAATACTTTGGAGGTAACAGTTCCTTCGAGTGTGGATATAGGTGATAAAGATAAGGTTACAGTAAAAATTGATAGTGAAGCTTGTATTAGAAATCCTAGGCGTATTGGTGAATATCAAATTGAAGTGTACACTTCAAAGGATTGTGAAAATACTAGAGGTAAATATGATATTGGTATGTCGCTGAACTCTCCGGTGGTGGTATTAAGCCTTGATGGTGCAAAAAAAGCAAGCCAATATTCTATTGGATTTACCACTAGTTCTCAAGGCATTTTAGAGTCTGGGAATGATTACATATATATTTATTTTCCCGCTGATACTTATGTGCCAAATGATATATCCAGTTCTTATGTAACTGTTAACGGAATTAAGGCAAGAACGGTTAGCTCATCTAAGTCTGCGAGAAGGGTGAGTATTGGAATACCATATGAAACGGATATTCCAGGAAATTCGTATGTGGGTATTGTTATACAAGGCAATGCTGGTATAAAAAATCCTGATATTGCTGGGGAATATCAGTTAGAGGTGTGTACCACTACTGATACAAGTAAAGTAAAATCAAATAAGTATGCAGTATTGGGGACACGTGTATATACACCTTCGGTAAAATTATCAAGTTACTTAACAGGAGATAGTTCCAAAATTGAGGTTAATTTCAAAACAGGCTCTGCCGGTGAATTGAGGGGAGGAGATAAGATAAATCTTTTGTTTCCAAATGAGTTTAGGTTTCCTTCAACAATAGATGAGACTGATGTTGAAATTAATGGGGTAGAAGCAGAGGACTGTGATGTAAATGGGAAAAATTTAGAGATAGTTGTCCCGGATGGGATTGAGTTAGAGGATAGAGATTGGGTTGAAATAGTAATAGCAGCGGATGTAGGTATAAAAAATCCTGATGAGGAAGATAAATATAGTCTTACTGTATATACATCCAAGGAACCGGAGTTAGCAAAAAGCAGTAAGTTTAGTATTAAGGATGTGAATGATAATGATAATGATAATGATAATGATAATGATAATGATGATGATGATGATATAGATAATGATGATGAGGATACAGATGATGATGTGAAGAAGCCTCTTGTGGTAGTTGCCAATAAACATAGTGCAGATGTGTCACAGTTTATAATTTCGTTCTTTAATGAAGAGAGCGCTTTAGACGATGAAGAAACGATTACCGTTGAATTTCCGGACGGTACAGATATTCCTAAACAAATATCACGGTCTTATGTTGTTATAAATAACAAAGTACCAAGTGCTATTGAAGTAAATAATAATAAAATAGAGCTTAACATTCCTAACAATATGGTAATTGAAGAGAATGATAAAATTCTTATTGTGTTTAACGAGGCAGCGGGTATCAAAAATCCTGTGAATGCAGGAAATTATACATTGACAGTGAAGACATCAGAGGGTTATTATTCAGTATCAGAGAAATTTGAGATTGAAGGAGAAAAAACATATTCTACAGGAACTATTATTTTTAAGATTGATAGTAAGGTTGCCCACCGAGGGAATGACGCAATTGCCTTAGATAGTCCGCCAACAATAATTCAAGATTTTACAGTTGTGCCATTGAGGGCGTTGGGAGATGCTTTAGGTGCAGAAACTTCCTATGATGGGGAAGCAAGGGTAGTCACTGTAAAGTATGGAGAAAAGAAGATACTGTTTTATATAGATTCTAAATTGGTTAAGGTGAATGAGGAGTGGGTTGTGGCGGATATACCAGCCACGATCATTAATAGCCGAGTAATGATACCTGCTCGTTTTGTTAGTCAATCCTTTGGAGCGACTGTAGAATGGGATGAAGTTACTAGAGAAGTTATAATCACGAAATAGAATAAAAAATGGTTAAAAAATATTAGCGGTTTTCGTAAGGGAACTGCTAATATTTGTAGTATTATTGTGTAGAGGTGTAAATCTTGAAAAAAAGTATAAAAAAAGTGATGTCTTTGATGTTGGTTATGATTATAGCAGTATTTACGCTCCTTATTGTGATAAGATGCGAAGATAACAAGAACTTGCAAGGGATAAGACAAAATGAAGACAAACAAAATTTAAATGCAGAAAATATATCCACAAAAAAATATGATATAATTGTTGTCGGCGGTGAACCGGAAGGCATTGCTGCGGCAGTTTCATCTGCACGAAATGGGATGAAAACCCTACTCATTGAACAGGGTAATGCTTTGGGAGGGTTAATGACTTTAGGCAGGTTAAATTTCCTTGATATGAATTATGATCCTGATAAGAACTTACTTACTAGAGGGATTTTTAAAGAATTTTATGATGAATTAGGTAATGGTTTTGATATTGAAGAGGCAAAGAAATATTTTTATAATCTTGTCACAAAAGAGGAAAATATTAGCTTAAAAGTTAATATAGATTTTTTGGAGCCTCTTATGAAGGACGATGTTGTTATTGGTGTTAGGGTAAATGAAAATGGTGAGATCATAGATTATTATGGGGCAAGGATAATAGATGCTACTGTGGATGCTGACGTAGCGGCTGCTACAGGAGTACCTTATACAATAGGAGCAGCAGATTATGGGAAAAAAGGAGAATTGATGGGCGTAACTCTAGTTTTTAAGATAAAAGGAGTTAATTGGCCTTATGTTTTCTTTTATAATAATTATCAAAGGATGATCAGTAAAATAAATTCAAAATGGGGTGACCCGTTTGCGGGAGCTACTAGAAAAGTGGCTTGGGGTTATGGACAGCAAGCTTTACAATATAGCCCTACTGATAAGATGACTCGTTTTAGAGGTCCTAACCTAGCACACCAAAAAGATGGTACGGTACTAGTTAATGCCCTTTTGCTTTTTGGTGTAGATAGTTTAGAGCCTGAATCTAAGATACAGGGAATAGCAAGGGGCAAAAAGGAGATACCTCATATTCTAAAATTTATGAGAGAAAGATTCCCGGGATTTTCTCATGCGGAATTTGTAGATGTGGCGGAAAGGCTATATGTTAGGGAAACTCGTCATATAAAGGGAGAGTATCGCTTAACTATTACTGATGTATTAGAGAACAAGGATCATTGGGATAGAATAGCTCATGGTAGTTACCCGGTGGATATTCAGCCTACTGCACCCGATAATTTAGGAAATGTTATTGGGAAACCTGATATGTATAGTATTCCTTTTCGATGTTTAGTTCCTTTAAAGGTAGAAAACTTGCTAGTAGTTGGCAGAAGTGCTTCTTATGATTCTTTGCCACACGGAAGTGTTCGAGTTATTCCCCTAGGAATGGCAACAGGCGAAGCAGCAGGAGTAGCTTCGTCGTATTCAATTCAAAATGAAGTTAGTTTTAGAAATATAGCCTATGACAGAGAAGCTATTAGTCAGATACAAGAGCAATTAAAAAAACAAGGAGCTTATTTAGTAGAGTATACACCACGAAAGACGGAGCTTATGAAGCATTGGGCTTATCCGGGACTAAAGATAATGCGGGAATTAGGACTTGCTGGTGGAGGATATAGTAATAATTATAATTTAGACAAATCCATTCAATATTGGGATGCTAATTACGTAATAAATCAGATGCTGAAAAGAGGCGACTATATTAATAACAACCTTGATGATAACAGCAAAAATAGTGATGATCTTTTAGATGTACTGTTTGCAGAAGATATCAATCGAGGGAACTTTATTTCTCAAGTAGTCGAGATTTTAACAGATAAAGAATATTCCCCGAGTGATGCACGGGAGTATTTGGTGAAGAAAGGTTTATTAACTGGGGAATTAGCTGTACAATATTTAGAATTAGAAGGAGTACCTACTTTTGGAGAGTTATATTCTTTTTCGGCCATGATATATAATGAAAAGTTTTTTTCAAAGGGAGATTTGATTTAGAAGATAATAGGTGTGGGGGGCAGATGAGAATTGAGAATAAAAGGTAATATGAATAAGAAAAGTATTATGATAGTGGGAATTATTATGGGAATATTAGTTTTTGCTGGCTGCGATATTGATATTCGCCCTGCTCCGGGTCCTATGATTAAAGGAGAACCCGGTTATGATGTTATTGTAGTTGGTGGAGAACCAGAAGGAGTTGCTGCAGCATTGTCTTCAGCTCGTAATGGGTTAAAAACTCTCTTAATTGAAGATGATTATGCTTTGGGTGGGTTAATGACTTTGGGTCAGCTGAATTTCTTAGACATGAATCATGGACCCAATGATGAACTTCTTACGAGGGGAATATTTGAAGAGTTTTATAAAGATATGGGAAATGCGTTTGATATAGAAGAGGCTAAAATGTATTTTCTTAATGAGGTAAAGAAGGAGAAAAATATTACCTTGTTATTAAATACAAAGGTGCTTGAACCTCTTAAAGAGGAAGACAAGGTAATAGGGGTTAAGGTCGTAAATGATGTAAAGGATGAGGAGAAAAAAGAATATCTCGGGCTCAGGGTCATTGATGCTACGGTGGATGCTGATTTTGCCGCTATGTCAGGAGTCCCTTATACCATAGGTGGAGAAGATTATGGAGAAAAAGATCTTTTAATGGGGGTAACATTAGTTTTTGAAGTTTCAGGTGTAAATTGGGATGGAGTTGTTCGATACCTTAAGCATGAGGATGATGATCCAGATTCCGGGGCTGGAAGAGTGAATGCTTGGGGGTATGGCAAGGAAGCAATGGAGTACAAGCCTCAAGATAAAATGATGAGATTTAGAGGACCCAATATGGCTCTCCAAAAAAATGGAAATGTGCTTATTAATGCACTTCTCATATTTGGTGTGGATAGTCTTGACCCATTATCTAGGGATGAAGGAATTGAGAGGGGAAAGAAAGAAATTCCCTATATTATCAAGTTTATGCAGCAAAAGTTTCCTGGATTTGAAAAAGCTGCTTTTGCTGGAACGGCAGAGCAACTTTATGTTAGGGAAACTCGTCATATTCAAGGAGAATATAGATTGACGATCACAGATGTCTTGGAAAATCGGGATCACTGGGACAAGATAGGTTTTGGAAGTTATCCTGTGGATGTTCAGCCTACCAATCCGAGTAATTATGGAAATGTGATAGGGAATCCTGACAAGTATAGCATTCCTTTTCGCTGCTTAGTTCCACAAAAGGTTGATAATCTTCTGGTTGTGGGAAGAAGTGCTTCTTATAATTCCCTGCCACATGGTAGTGCACGTGTTATACCCGTTGGAATGGTAACGGGAGAAGCGGCGGGAGTAGCGTGCTTATATTCTATACAGGAGGATATTTCGTTTAGGGAGATGACAAAAGCTCGTGAAGCTGTAGAATGGGTGCAAAATAGGTTGAAAAAGCAGGGTGCTTATCTCGATGATTATATTCCAATTCGTCCTGTTGTGATGGATCATTGGGCTTATCCTGGAGTTGTAACAACTAGGGAGTTAGGACTTATTGAGGGAGGATATAATAACACTTATAGGTTGGAACGAACTATAAACAAGTGGAATTTAGAAAATAAGCTTAACAAAGTAATACGTGTTGCCCATGAAAGAAATTCTCAGGTCGAGCTACGAAGGGTAGAAATTCCAGAAACAGTTACCCGGAAGGATATGTTAATTTGCGTAGTACAGGGATTAACAGGGGAGAAGTTAAACTTTATTCAAGCAAAAAATATCTTGCAAGAGAAAAACATATTAACAGATGATTTAGAAAGCCATATCGAAAATTGGGATGATACACCTCAGTTTGCGGATATGTTAGTGTTACTTGCTAATTTATATGAGCAGCTGGTTGGTTAGTTGGACAGTTGGACAGTTGGACAGGGAAAACGATAGTTAAACCATTGTTAAACGATTGTTAAACCATTGTTAAACTATCGTTCAACCATTGTTAAATGTTGTGGGGGGTTGTGCGGAAGATGTTACTTAATAAAAAAAGCATTAAGTTAATTGCGATATTATTTATAATTGCAGGATTAGTTGTTTCACTTGTGCTTAACGTGTATAGAATAAAGGTGGAAAATGAGTATAAATCTGTGGAGATATTAGTTGATTATGAACAGTTAAAGAGTTTATCCTCTGCCAATGATATGCCTCTAAAGACAATTGCTGAAAGATTCAAAGTCTCTGGAGCTACAGGGGTGGTTGTGAGGGAAAGAAATTTTCAAAGCCTTGTTTCATGTGGGGATATTCTTTTACTTGGGGGAAAGGATTTGGCTTTTCAACAAAAAGTTGATGAGAATTATTTTCAAGGATTTATTCCGAAAGCTGAGAAAAGTTATATTATAGTAGCTGACAAAGCATTGTTTGAGGAGATCTACGAAAGCTTAGAAATGAAGAAGGATAATATAACGGTTGATCACTATAAAGATTTAAATATTATTGGGTTATCTCTTACTTCGATGGAAGTGGCAAATTTGGGAGTTGGTTTTTCAAAAGAGGATTTACAGGAGATTGCAGAAGTCGGACTTACAGTAATACCTCGTCTTAGAACATGGGAGCATGCTGACCAAGAATCTATTGACGGTTTAACGGAATATTTAAAAGATATGCAGGGATTATCTATGGTTACCTTTAATGATGTTACTTTACCGGGAGATATAGGTTATCTTGCTCACAAATTCACGGAACTAGAAGTGCCGCTGGGAACATTTGAGTTTTACTCGCAAAGTGGGCTTAATAATTTAGCTTTATTAATGGAAAAGAACGTGGTACGCATTCATGTAATCAGTGAAAATGATCTGAAACGTTATGATGAAAATTCAGCATTAAATAGATTCAAATTGGCTGTATCTGAAAGAAACATTCGAGCAATTTATGTTAGAATGTTTGAAATGGAAAAGCCGGCGACTGCTTTGGAAAAAGGAGCTGCTTTTGTTGCCGAGGTTAAGAAGGGTGTTCAGGAAGAAGGATTTAAAATAGAAGCTGTTAAAAAAATTTCAAGTATACCTTATTCTCGATACTTTATTTTTGCGATAGGTTTGGCGGTGTTGGGAGGAGTGATTCTTTTTCTAAACCAATTGATGATACCACTATGGACAACAGTGTTGGGGGTTTTTGGCTTGCTTGGATGGATGGGTTTATTGTATATAGAGCCCTTGCTTGCACGCAAGGCATTTGCCTTGTTAGCGGTAATAATATTTCCGATCTTAGCTGTCATTTATTTAGTTCGTGATAGTAAAAGAGATATAAAGGGTACAATTGTAGCTTTCCTTTTGATGAGCGGGATAAGCATGAGCGGGGCTATAATTATGACGGGTCTTTTGGCTGATAAATCATTTGCTTTAAAGCTAGATCAATTTAGTGGAGTTAAATTAGCCCATATCATGCCCTTGCTAATTGTACCGCTTTACTTTTTCTTTAAAGGTGGAGTAAAAAATTCAATAAGCAAGGTTCATAAAATGCTTAGATCATCGGTTCAAGTGTGGCATATATTGGCGGGTGCATTTATAGTAATAGTGTTAGGTGTATATATTATTAGAACTGGAAATAGTATGCCCGAACTGGTTAGCCCTTGGGAGAATAAACTAAGGGATATATTAGACAGTTTACTTGTAGTACGACCAAGAACAAAGGAATTTCTGATAGGTCATCCGATTATGATGCTTATGCTTTATTATGGATATTCTCATAGAAAATTACCTTTACTTGTTTTAGGTATAATTGGGCAAATCTCTTTGGTTAATACATATGCGCATATACATACGCCTTTGGCGATATCGTTGTTGCGATCTTTTCATGGATTGTGGTTAGGAATGCTTTTGGGGATATTAGCGATCGTATTGGTGCAAATAAGTCTTAAGTGGTTGACAGGGAGGCTTTCTGATGGCTAATGTAGTTTTTTCAGGTTATTTTGGGTTTAATAATGCAGGAGATGAAGCTATTTTATATGCTACAATTAAAACCCTAAAAAAAATAGACCCGGATTTAAGAATTACAGTGTTAGTTAACAATGCTCAAAAGACCAATACGCAATATGATAGTTTTGAGATAGAAGCTGTTGATAGATGGAGTATATTTGAAGTAATTAAATCTATTTGGCGTTGTGATTTGCTTATTAGCGGGGGAGGTTCAATTATTCAGGATGTAAGTAGTGTGAACAGTCCCCTATATTATTTAGGTGTAATTTTCATAGCTAAATTATTGGAAAAACAGGTGATGATTTATTCACAGGGGATAGGACCTGTAAAGAAAGGTAGAAACAGAAGAATTACCGCTTGGCTTTTTAATAAAGCAGATAGAATTACAGTAAGAGATCAGGAGTCAAAAGAGGATTTAACATCAATGGGGGTTAAGAGGGAGATTATTGTTACAGCTGATGCTGTGCTTGGGTTGCCAGCCGAAGATATTGACGAAGAATTAGGCAGAAAAATTTTAGATAGGTATGGGATTAGTAAAGAAGATGGGAAAAAATTGTTAGGAGTATGTATACGTCCTTGGGACAAAAATAGTTACTTGAAAAATTTAGTCGAAGTTTTAGACAAAATGGCTGAAAGTGGTTGGAAAATTATTTTTGTTCCTATGCAGTTTCCTAATGATGTTGCTATTTCAAGGGAGACGGCTAAACTGATGATTGCTCATGAGGATGTTGTTGTACTTAGAGAAAGTTACTCTACGGAAGAGTTTATGGCAATAATTAAAAATCTTGATTTATTAGTTGGAATGAGGCTTCACCCTTTGATAATATCAGCTATAGTGGGTATTCCCATGGTAGGGTTATCATATGATCCCAAGATAGACAGATTTTTGCGTCAAGTGGGACAGGTAGCTCTTATCTCCGTAGATAATATTAATTCGCAGACTCTCTTGGAAATGCTTGTTTGGGCTGATACAAATAGAGAGGATATTCTTAAAGATATGGAGACAAAAAGGAAAGTATTATATCAGAAAGCTTGGCAGACTGCTCGGATAGCAATGAGTTTATTAAATCAAGGTAAAGAAGAATAATACCAAATCAAGGTGAAAATTCCTATTATAAAAAGGCTTACTTTGTTCGCTATTAAGTGAAGTTATGATATAATCAGTTAATAGAAATAGCATTTTTGAAGAAGGTAATATTTACCTAGGGGGCTTAAATTTGTGGGAAGAAGTATTGCTCAAGTAACAGTAGTAATAATGATGATGAATTTAGCGAGCAGGCTTTTTGGTTTTATACGGGAGACCGTTATTGCAAATGTGTTTGGCGCTACACATCTAACAGATGCTTATTTGGTAGCGTATACTATTCCTTATTTTTTACAAGCGGTACTAGGAATGGCTTTGGTTACTTCGATTATTCCGGTAGTAACGAAATACATTGTAAAAGGAGAGGAAAAAGAAGCATGGAGGATTAGCAGTATTACATTAAATTGGACGGCACTTTTTATGTTGGTTATTACATTTGTAGGAATGATAGGAGCTAAAATATTAGTAAAGATAACTGCTCCGGGATTTGATGTACAAACAACCAATTTGGCTGTGCTTTTAACAGTAATCATGTTTCCTTCGGTCATATTTATGGGGATAGGAATGTTGATAACGGGGATCCTAAACGCTAAAAAACATTTTGCAGTTGCTGCTTTTGCACCTGGCTTTTCTAGTGTAATAATAATAGTAGCTGTGTTATTTATGGGTAAGTATGGCGTTAATTATTTAGCATGGGGTACTTTATTGGGCATGGTCGGTACTATGGCAATACAACTTCCGGTTTTAAAAAAAATTGGATTTAGTTACAGTTGGGATTGGAATTTTAAGCACCCTGAAGTAAAGGGTATTTTTATAAATTTAATGCCTATATTTTTAGGTACAGCTGTTAACCAGCTTTATTTAGCAATAAATCGTTATTTTGCATCTGGGTTAGCGGAGGGAAGTATTTCTGCACTTAATTATGCAGGGAAATTAATGAATTTGCCTATGGGTATTTTTGTTCTGGCAGTTTCTTCAGCGGTATTTCCTACTATGTCGGAGCAAGCTTTTAGGGGAAACAGGGATGCCTTGGGAAGGACATTGTCTCGAGGTTTGAAGATGGTTTTATTAATAACACTTCCAGCAGCGGCAGGACTAATGGTTCTTGATGAACCTATTGTTAAACTTCTCTTTGAAAGAGGAGCTTTTGATGCGACAGCAACAACTATGACAGCGGATGCACTTTTTTATTTTTGCATTGGAATGTTTGCGATGTCTGCTAATATGGTTATTACTAGAGCGTATTATGCTTTGAGGGATGTTAAGACACCACTTTATTTGGGATTAATATCAATTGTAGTGAACATATTAATAAGTATTGTTCTTACACCGTATATGGGACACAGCGGCTTGGCACTTGCCAATACCTTAGCGGCAGCTTTTAATACTATTGTCATGTTTGTTTTATTAAAAAAGCATTTACCCAACCTTTATCTGAAAAGCCTTATTTGCTCAGTATCAAAATCTATACTAAGTGCAATATTTACAGCTGTTTCTGCATTGGGTTTGTATCGCTATCTTGATAGTAGTGTTTTTGTAGCAAGTGATACTAAAATATTGCTAGTAAAAGTTTCGCTTAGCGTTATGTTAGGAATTTTTGCGTATGGAGTGGCAATTGTGCTGCTAAAAGAAGAGGAAACGCAAATCCTTATAAAAAATGTGTTAGTAAAAATAAAAGGGAAGAAAACAGTTGATGGTAAATAGTTACAAAAGGTATTGCGGAAAAGATGTCGAATTTAGGAAATATTAATACTGGGACTGGGAGGAAATATATATGATGCTTGATGTAAATGAAATCAAAAAAATACTTCCGCATAGATATCCAATGTTATTGGTGGACAGAATTCTGGAGATGGAGGATGATACTAGAATAGTAGGGATAAAAAATGTTACTGCTAATGAAGAATTTTTCCAGGGACATTTTCCTGAAAAGCCAGTTATGCCGGGAGTTTTAATAGTAGAGGCTTTAGCACAAACTGGTGCTGTTTTAGTTTTAAGCAAACTAGAAAACAGAGGTAAAATAGTATACTTTGCTAGGATTAATAATTGTAGATTCAAAAGGCAAGTTATTCCAGGAGATCAGTTAAGACTGGAAATAGAAGTTTTAAAAACAAAAGGTTCTGTGGGAAAATGCCAAGCAGTGGCGAGAGTGGATAATGAAGTGGCATGCGAGGCTGAATTGACATTTTCTATGGGGAAGTGAGATATTAGCTAGAATAATTATGTAAAACATAGTATAATTAGACGTTGTAATTATTGTAAAATGGTTATATCATGTACTAATAGGATGGAATTAAGAAGATTAGGAGGCATACTGGTGGGAACAATTATAAAACCCCTTCTTTTAGCTTTTGTCATAGTTCTTGTGGGAACTCCTTTTGTTAAAAAAATTGCATGTAAGTTTAAAGCGTTTGATGAGCCAGATGCTCGCAAGGTGCATTTGAAAGCGATGCCGCGCCTTGGTGGTCTTGCGATATGTTTGGGTTTTTGGTGTAGTATGCTCTTAACTCAGGAGATGACACGTGGGTTGTATGGTTTGTTAGTTGGAGGGCTTTTGATTACGTTTGTTGGCATAATTGATGATATTAAAGGTGTAACCCCACGTATGAAACTATTTGTACAGGTTATAGCGGCTTGTGTGGTTATTTCTGCCGGGGTCAAGGTGGAGTTTGTAACTCATCCTTTTGAAGGTGTTGTCTTTTTAGGGTATATAAGTTACCCATTGACATTACTTTGGATAATAGGTGTTACTAACGCCATCAACCTTATTGATGGTTTAGATGGTTTAGCTGCGGGAGTTTCGGCGATTGCGGCGATAACCCTTGGTGTGGTGACATTTATGGAGACATCTCAACAAGTTGCTATGATCGCTTTTATCTTAGCAGCTAGTGCTATGGGATTTTTAAAATACAATTTTTATCCTGCTAAAATATTTATGGGGGATACGGGTTCGCTATTCTTAGGCTTTAATTTGGCCGCCATTTCCATTTTAGGCTTTGCTAAAAGTGCAACGGTTGTTTCTATCTTCTTACCGATTGTCATACTAGGCATACCAATACTTGATACGCTTTTTGCAATTGTTCGTCGCTTCTTAGGGAAGAAGCCTATATTTGGTGCAGATAAAGGGCATCTTCATCATCGGCTGCTTGGACTAGGATTATCTCATAAAGATACCGTTTTAGCCATATATGGGATTAGCATATTTTTGGGTTTTTCTGCAGTTATAATGGCAAGGCTTACGACTGCACAAGGAATGTTAATTATGGTTATTGTCATTTTAGGATTCTTCATTGGAGCTGATAAATTAGGGATATTGAAGAAGGATAATGTGCGTGAACAAAGAAAAGAAGGAAAGACTTTTTCGTGATATATTGCGAAATGATATATGAAATGGAGTGTGGAATATGAAATTAAGAGGATATGTGGTTATTGGGGCTATTATTTCGATAGTGTTAGGATTTACACTTGGGAAGACGGTTGTAGCGGATTCACCTGTTCCAGGTTCAAGTTCAGATCCCATTGTTTCTAAAAGTTATGTAGATGGTGCTTTAGAAAAAAAAGTTGCTGACTTAGAAAAAGATGTGGCAGAGCTTACGATAGAAGCACAAGCCCTAAGAGATACTATTAATAATTTGCAGACTAAGATAAATAGTATGCCTACTTCGTCAATAAAACCCAATACGCCTACACCGGCAAAGCCAGATGAAGTTACGGTGAAACCGGATACGGAGGAAAAAGATTTACCTGCGCCGGAGACTGTTATTGGGAAAACAGCTTATGCAGATACACAGAGTTATTTAAATATGCGTAGTGCACCTACGACACAGGCAGATGTAATCAAGAAGATAGAAAACAGTGAGGCATTAGTAATACAAAAGGTTGAAGGTACATGGTATCACGTTAAATTAGAAGATGGTACTGTGGGATGGGTAGCAGGTTGGCTATTAAAAGTAAAATGAAGGAAAAAGCAATGCTTAGTAGGATATTATTTTGCTAAGCATTGCTTTTTATTTTATGTGCTATGAGTTTACAGGTTGTGGTAATCTAAAGTATGGGAGATAGCAGTTTAGCGATAGATTCTATAAAACGTTTGTTAAGTGGGCGAGCTGAAAACTTTTCGAGCTCAATCATGTTAGCAGTTTTAAGATCGTTAAGAAAATTTTCTTCTAGCTTTTTTGCAGTAGCTTTGTCATAGATAAGGGCGTTTACCTCAAAGTTTAGGTTAAAACTACGTTGATCCATGTTAGCAGAGCCAATAGAAGAAACGACTCCATCGATAGTAAGAACTTTTGAATGGAGGAAGCCTTTATTATAGAGGAAAATATTCACTCCAGCTTCTAATAGTTCTTCCAGATAAGACATGGAAGCCCAAAAAACTATTTTATGGTCTGGTTTAGCAGGTAGGAGAAGCTTAACATCAACTCCGCTCAAAGCTGCAGTTTTTAAAGCAGTTAGAATACTTTCGTTAGGAATGAAGTAGGGGGAAGTAATATAAATAGATTTTTCTGCGGTTGCTATGGCATAGTAGTATACTTGCATAATTGATTCCCAATAAGTATCGGGACCACTTGCCGTAATTTGTACGATTTCGTTATTGTGAGAATTAATTTCTGAAAATGGAGTAGGCAATTCGCATTGTAGACACTTTTTGGTAGTGAAATACCAATCTTGTAAGAATATGCGTTGTAGGAAGTAAACGGCGTTACCTTTTAACAGGAGATGAGTTTCTCTCCAAAAACCAAATTTAGGATTAATCCCCAGGTATTCGTCACCTATATTTGCGCCTCCTACAAAACCAATTGTACCATCTACGACTAAAATTTTTCGGTGATTGCGGTAATTGATTTTTCTATGCAGAAAAGATAGTCTGACAGGGAAAAACGGTTCCACTTTAATACCTGCTAGCTTTAATTTTTTTAAGAAAGATTTTTTCAGCTCTAGTGAACCAAGACCGTCATAAATAAGGTGTACCTTGATACCTTCTTGGGCTTTCAAACAAAGAATTTTAGTAATAGTATTGCCAATGACATCATCTCTAAGAATATATGTTTCTAGGTAAATATATTTTGTTGCTGCTTTCAGCGCTTCGATAAAGGCGGGAAAAATCTCTTCCCCGTTATTTAAGATGCTTATTTCATTATAAATTGTAGGAGGGAAATTAGCGTTATTAAGAATAAGCTGGATTAGTCTCTTCTTTGAGTTTGCTATATTTGTAAGAGGATTTTTTCTGTATTGTAAAAAAGAATTGTCTAAGGGATACATGGAATTGTTTAAAAACTTTTTTTTGGAGGATACCTTTCTTTTTTTAATTTGTCTGCCGAAGATGAGATATAGAATAAAACCTAAGACCGGTAAGAAAATTAAAATCAAGAGCCAAGCAAGTGTTTTGGCAGGATCCCGCCTTTCTAGGATGATGATGATATCAGTAAAAATCAATAGAGATACAAAGATAAAATAAATGATATTCTCAGCTATTTTCAGAAATATTTCGTGGGAGGAAAAATACAAGGATTTTATAGATTCTACATCAATTACGCCAAAAGTAAAAAGGTTTATTAGCAAAAGCACAATTATTAAAATGGGAAAAAACAACTTTGTTCTCATTGTGGTAGAGTACCTCGTTTTCTAAAATGTTTTAATTAATAGTCACTTGTAGCAGTGAGAGTTTATTAATTCATTTATATAGTAAGAAATGGGAGATGTCAATGATTTAGTATTTATGATATAAAGAACTGATTTATGTATTGACAACGATTGATCTTAACAATACAATAAACACTAATGACTGACCATTCGGTCAGTTGGGCAAATAATAGGAGGAAGAGATATGAATAAGAAGAGAGTAGCAATTACTTTGAGCGTTATAATGTTTATGTTTGTGACATTAGCTGGTTGTAATTCTAATAAAGATGAAGCAAATAAGCAAGTAGAAGAAAAAAAGATTCCTGTTACTGTGGAAACGGTACATAGAGAGACGTTAGAAAAGAAGATACCTTTAGGGGGGTTGCTTCAACCTGAGGAGGAAGTTATTTTTGCGGCGAAAAACCCGGCATTTAAGATTATGAGTGTCCCTGTAGAGGTGGGAAACTATGTTCTGAGTGGGACACCTTTAGTAGTTTTCGATACGAGAGATATTGATTTACAGTTGAACCAAGCGCAACTTGCTTATGATAGGAATAAACAACTTTATGAGATAAATGCTATTTCAAAATTCCAGTTAGAACAATCGGAAATAGGTTTAGAAAATTTAAAGCTTCAAAAGGAGAATGGAGTTCTTACTAGCACGGTAAATGGAATTGTTTCTTCAGTTTCCGCTGTAGAAGGGCAACTAGCAGGGGGTGCTCCCCTTGTAGCTGTGGTTAATATAGATAGCTTGGATCTAGAGGTGCAAGTGGGGGAAGCTTATATAAGTGAGCTTCAACAGGGAAGCAAAATGGATGTCAGCGTAGCTGCGGTTTCTGAAAAACCATTTAGAGGGGTTATTACAAATATTGCTCCGCAAGTAGATTCGAGGACAAAGGCGTATCCGGTTACTTTAAATATTAATAACAGGAATAGACTAATAAAAGGTGGCATGTATGGGGAAATAGAAATGTTGGTTGAGAAGAGAGAAAACATTTTAACAATACCACAGTATGCTGTATTGGATTATGAAAATAAATATATTGTGTATGTAATAGAAGATGAGAGGGCGAAGATGAGAGAAATTCAATTAGGGCTAACCTTGGGGGAAAAAGCAGAGGTTCTCCAAGGACTTAGCGAAGGTGAACAGCTTATTGTAGAAGGACAATATGGTGTTAAGGATGGTAGCTTAGTAGCTCCGACGATCAGGGGTGAAGAGTAAATGAAGCTTTCAAATTTAGCTGTCAGACGTCCTGTTACGATAGCAATGATTTTTTTAGTTGTTATTCTCTTGGGAGTTGTTTCCGTAAGTAAATTAAATTTAGATCTATTGCCTGAACTTGATTTGCCTATGGCGTTAGCTATGACTTCATACGACAATGTTAGTCCGGAAGAAATGGAAGAATTAGTAACACGCCCCATAGAAAGTGCTTTAGGAACGGTTAGTGGTATTAAAAATATTAATTCAACATCTAGCGAGGGAAGTTCGATTGTTTTTGTGGAATTTTCTTGGGGCACTGATATGAATTTTGCTGTAACGCAAATGAGAGAGAAGATTGATTTTGCTACCCTTTTTTTACCTCAAAATGTAGGAAAGACCACTTTGCTTAAATTGGATCCTAATATGATGCCAATTATGGTAATTGGATTTGGTGGAAATTATGATCTCAACACACTCAATAATTTGGCGAATGATGTTATAAAACCTCATTTAGAAAGAATTGAGGGGGTTGCCTCTGTTGATGTAATGGGAGGGATAGAACGAGAAATAAGAATTTCTGCTATTCCACAACGATTACAGGCATATGGACTTTCTTTGAATAGTATTATTTCATATTTAGGAATGGAAAACAGAAACACCTCGGTAGGAGCTGTGGAGGAAGGGTTAAAGAAACAGGTTATTCGTGTAACTGGTGAATTTAATAGTATTCAAGAAATTGAAGATTTACAGATCCCTTTAGCTTCGGGAGGCTATATAAGACTAGCTGATATTGCAACTGTGGAAGATACTTTTAAAGAAAGCAAACAGTTAGTATACATGAATGGAGTTCCAAGCGTCCAGATTAGCGTACAGCGTTCGACTGACGCTAATACAGTTAAGGTGTCTGATGAGGTTATAAAAGAATTAGAAAATATAAAAGGATCTCTTCCTGCTGAGATTCAGATTAACGTTGGCTTTGATCAAGCAGAGTTTATTAGATTGGCTATTAGTAAAGTAAAAGAGAATGTTATTATAGGTGCGGTATTAGCTGTTCTTATATTATTCTTATTTCTAAGAAATATAAGAAGTACCTTAATTATTGGGACAGCTATTCCTATTTCTATAATTGCCACTTTTATTCTCATGTATTTTGGGGGTTTAACACTTAATCTTATCTCATTGGGAGGATTGGCACTTGGCGTAGGAATGATGGTGGATAATGCCATAGTTATTTTGGAAAATATATATCGTCATAGGAAGGAAGGTTTGTCCCGAATTGAGGCAGCTAAAAAAGGAGCTAATGAGGTTTCAATGGCTGTTGTAGCCTCGACACTCACTTCAATTGTGGTTTTTCTGCCTATTGTTTATGTTGAAGGTATCGCTTCGCAAATATTTAGACCCATGGCTTTGACTGTGTCTTTTGCTCTTGTTTCATCGTTAATGGTGGCTTTGACTTTGGTTCCCATGTTATCGTCCAAGATATTAAAGGTAGAGCAGGATGATGGAAAGGAAAAGAAGCGAGTTTGGATTGTATCTAAACTGATTGATTCATGGGGGAAGGTATTGGATGGCTTGGATCGAAAATATCGTGTGCTTTTAAGGTGGTCTATTGATAACAAAATCAAAATAGTGGTCTTTACTTTGCTGATGGTTATAGCTAGTGTAGCCTTGATACCAAAGGTGGGGATGGAGTTTATACCTAGCCAGGATAGTGGAGAGTATAATATTAATATTTCTTTACCAAATGGAACAGCTTTAAGAGAAACACAGCGTGTTACGGAGCTTGTGGAAAAATACATTCAAGAACTTCCTGAAAATGAGTGGTCCATATATGCAGTGGGGAGTGAAGGCGGTAATATGCTTGGGACGGGGTCTAACTCAGAAAAAGCTACTATAAGTGGTAAATTAATAGCGAAAGATAGACGAGAGCACTCCCTTGATCAAGTTCTTGATGAATTGAGGACAAAATGTGTTGGTATTGCAGGGGCGGATATCGAAATAAAAGCACAGGATAGTAGTATGGGAAGTTCAGAGTCTGCGATAGATATAGGGCTTACAGGTGATAATTTAGATGTCTTGACGTTACTTTCTGAGACGATTGCGAAACGTGTTAAGAAAGTGGAAGGGACTAGGGAAATAGTAACAAGTATAAAAGATGGTCGACCGGAAGTACATTTAGTACTCAATAGAGAAAAAGCAGATCAGTATGGCATTAATTCTTCTCAACTTGCTAGTTTATTAGGTACGGCTATTAATGGTACTACCGCAACTCATTTTCGTGATAATGGCGAGGAAGTTGATGTTAGTGTGGCATTGGATAAAAGATTCAGTAAAAACATAAATGATTTAGAGTCCATTACGATCGTAGCACCTACAGGGGCAGTGATTTCTGTTAGGGATATTGCCAAGATAGAAAAGAAAATAGGACCAACTAAAATTGAAAGGTTAAATCAAACAAGACGGGTATCTGTTACTGGGGATATCTCCGGGAGAGATTTAGGAAGTGTGACAAAAGATATTCAAGCTGTTGTTGGGGAAATACCGATTCCGCCAGGGATACAGATTGAATTTGGTGGTGCTAATAAAGAAATGATGGATTCATTTTACGATTTAGGCTTAGCATTAATGTTAGCCATCGTCCTTGTTTACATGATTTTAGCAGCTCAGTTTGAAGCCTTGCTTTATCCTTTTGTAATTATGTTTTCTATACCTCCAACTATTATAGGGGTAGTAGTTTCACTGTTTTTGACGGGACGTACTTTGAGTGTTCCGACATTCATTGGCATTATTATGTTATCAGGGATTGTTGTGAACAATGCTATTGTGATGGTTGACTATATTAATACGTTGCGAAACAGAGATGGGATGGAAAGAAGAGAAGCTATTTTAAAGGCAGGGCCGACTCGCTTACGTCCTATTCTGATGACTTCTTTAACTACAATTCTTGCGTTGTTACCTTCTACCTTAGGGCTTGGAGAAGGATCAGAGCTTTCTGCACCTATGGCTACTGCTGTTGCGGGTGGGCTAACCGTTTCCACATTAACAACACTGCTTTTGATACCATGTATGTATATTATGATGGATAATTTAAGCATAAAGATTAAGCGTTTATTTGGAAAAGGCAAAGATAAATCTGCTGAAAATATTGAAATATAGTCATGGGAGGAGAAAAATATGTCGAGAACAAATAATCACCCTAAAAGGGATTCGATTATGGACGCGGGCTTGAAAATATTTTCCGAGAAAGGTTTTCATATGGCGAAGATAGAGGAGATCGCTCATGAAGCAGGGGTTGGTAAAGGTACTGTATACGAATATTTTGAAAGTAAAGAGCAATTATTTAAAATAATTGTTACGGAAGGTATTGATGAGTTTAATGTTAAAGTAGATAAACAAATTAAGAAAGAAAAAACCACAAGGGGAAAGCTGATGGCCATAATGAAACAGAATATACAAGTTTTGCAACATTTTCGTCCTTTTGCTAGAAGTGCGATGATGGATGTAACCCTTTTTGACGTTCCTTTTCGTACCTGCCTTATGAAAATACATCAAAAACGTATATGTGTTCTTACGGAGATTATTGAAGAAGGAATAAGGGGAAAAGAGATAAAAAATATCAATAGTTCTCTTTTTGCGAAGTTGTTCTATGGGGGAGTAGGTATGTTAAATAATCCGCATGAGGAGATTAATTTGCAACCTGAGGAGATTGAAAATATAGTTGAAAAAGCTGTAGATTATTATTTGTATGGAGTAGGGGCGAGTAAATAAGATATTATTATATTTGTTATGTTGACAAGTTTGAATTTCTGATATAATAATATCTGTTGACTAATACGAATGTGCGTAAAAGTCTGAACATCAATCAATTAACAGTTTAATGTGGAGGTGTCGTATGTCTGCGTTGTCTAAAAAAATTGGTATAACGGATACCACGTGGAGGGATAGTCATCAGTCGTTACTAGCGACAAGAATGAAAACAGAAGATATGCTTCCTATTGCAGAAAAAATGGATGAGGTAGGTTTTTATTCTATGGAGGTTTGGGGAGGTGCTACATTTGACACTTGCATGAGATTTCTTAACGAAGATCCATGGGAACGTTTGGATAAAATCAAGCAAGCTTTGAAAAAAACCAAACTACAAATGCTTTTAAGGGGTCAAAATTTGGTAGGGTATAAACATTATGCTGACGATGTGGTGGAAGACTTTATTAAAAAATCAGTTGCTCATGGCATGGACGTTTTCAGGATATTTGATGCTATGAATGATGTACGTAATCTTCGTAAGGCGATAGAAGTTGCGAAAAAGGAAGGGGCGAATGTGCAGGCAACATTTTCTTATACGGTTAGCCCTGTACATGATTTAAATTACTATTTAAAGATGGCTCAAGATTTAGTGAATTTAGGAGCAGATTCCTTATGTATCAAAGATATGGCAGGAATATTAAAACCTTATGCTGCCTATGAATTAGTCGCTGAGTTAAAGAAAAAATTTGATATTCCAGTACAGCTACATTCGCATTATACAAGTGGGATGGCTTCTATGATGTATTTAAAGGGGATTGAAGCTGGAGCTGATGTTGTAGACACAGCCATTTCCAGTATGGCGCTAGGAACATCTCAACCTGCTACAGAAACGATGGTTGCTACCTTAGCTGGTACACCATATGATACAGGGCTTAATTTAGAACCACTTAATGAAATTGCAGAGTATTTTAAAGAGGTTCGTAAGAAGTATAAGGAATTTGATGTATATAAGACAGGAATAGATACAAAGGTTCTTATGTATCAAGTACCTGGGGGGATGCTGTCAAACTTTATTTCTCAGCTTCAACAGCAAAATGCTCTGGACAAATTTCCTGAGGTATTAGCGGAAGTTCCTAGAGTAAGGGAAGAGTTAGGATTTCCTCCTCTTGTTACTCCTACTAGTCAGATTGTTGGCACACAAGCGGTTATGAATGTTTTAATGGGACGATATAAGATGATAACAAATGAAGTTAAGAATTATTTAAGGGGTCTTTATGGAGCGACTCCTGGCCCTGT
>JAQUGH010000134.1 GCA_028684195.1 Clostridia bacterium
CGTATTGCCTTTGTTGCCACATTCCAACTGCCACTAAAAATATTGTAGCTACAATAAGCAACGCTACTTTTTTTGTCACTGTTTTCTCCCCTCAATCAAAATACATTTGTAAAGCTAGTATTTGTGAGTTGATGGGTTTTTATAACTGATATTATGAGAAAATACCTATTTTGTTATATATAAAAAGACCTTGCGTACAAATTATGAATTGCACACAGGTCTTTCTGTTCTTTTTTACTCTCTTTCTTTCAAATAAATAAAATATATACTACGCCCCTAAAATTATCGTTCTACTCATTTAAAAAAGATAAATATTCATCATATCCACGCCCCACATGATCCACAGCATGCGAATCCGAACCATACACTAGGGGTATTTTCAAACGACGAGCTTCCCTTATAATCCAAGGGGATGGATAAGCTTCCTTACAATATTCCTTAAAAAGACCCGCCATATTTGTATCAATGCTCCAACCTGTTTCTTTCATGTATAACAATATCTCCCGAACAGCCTTCTGGATTTTTTCTGTTGTCTGACCTGCTTGATTAAAGTAATGCTGAAATTTATTACATAACGTAAAATGTCCTAACCTTTTAGGCTTGTATTGCCCTAGATCCGCCATTAACGCTTGTTTTACTGTTTTATAATAGGCAAGCTGAACTCCTTCATAAGAAGAATAACAGTTTATAAGTCCTTCTTTAAAATCCTCCGGATTCATATCAATACACCTAAATCCCCCTTGACCTTCTATTATATGCACAGAAAGAAGGGAATCATCAAGATATTTCCCATATTCCTTTAAAATACACTTCAAATATGCCTCTTCACTTGGCAAATAGTCCATTTCAAATCCAACCATTAGTTGAATTCTTTCTTTATATTTTTTCTTCAAATCATGCATTTCACGAATATAATTATCTAAATTATTATCTCTTAATTCCAGTTGCCTTTTTATTTCTGAAGAATAAGGAAATTCTTTTAAAAACGTTTCCGGCAAAGGAAGATGTTCCGTAAAGGAATACATCTCAAACCCTTTTTCTATAGCCCTTATGACAAAGGCCTCCGTTTCCTCCCCTGAACCATGAAGACAATACTGTGTATGGGTATGTCCATCTCTTTTCACTTTTATTTGCTCCTTTTTTTATATAACCATATCATTTATCACAATATTATTGTATTTATATATTTACTAAAGGGCCTTTATTACCTGAGAAAATAATCGTTTTCCCATTAAACATACCTGACCCTCATAAAGCACGGAAAGATTATAGTATAATTCAGGATACATTATATATTTTATCAAATCTTCTTAACCTAGTATTTTCAATATGTACTTCAACATCTAACCATCTCAAATTATTTTTAATTGATTTTTGAATAAAACTAAATGTTTTTGCTTCATTTCTTATATCCGTAGAAAATTCGCCTTCCAGAAATAGAATCACCTTTAACTTTAGTTTATCACTATCTTGTAAAATTATATCAGTCAATCTTTTAGAATAATTTTTTAGCACCTCATCTTTTTTAGTGCCTGCACCTACAAGACATGCCAATGTACTTCTGACTTTTAAAGCAACTTCTATATCCAAACTTTCAACCTCTTTATTTCTTACTCCCAATCTTTTCCTCGTCTTCCCTTCAGTTTCATGTCCCGTGAAATTCTTGACTTCTATTAACCATAAAGTCTTATTGTGAAATACAAGAAAATCCACACCTTTTCCATCTTGTAATACTTGATATTTATGTCTAAAAAATTCCGAATCATCAAATTTAATTACGTTTTCAGTAGTAAAAGCAAATTCAAGCCCACTTTCATTAATTATCATAAAATTGCTCCTGTTCTTTATTATACAGATTTAAAAACTCATCCATAATAACATTATGATTAAGGTCTTCTACATTAGCGGCCTCTTCCCACTTGATTTCATCAGCATCTCTATAAAAAGAAAAATACTTAGTATTTAATTCACTTTTTTTTCCTTTTAATGACAACATATTAAGTTCTTGTACTAAAAAATAACTATGAGTACTAATAAATACCTGAATTCCTAATGTAGCTAATAGTAAAATCATTTCTACTGTAGCACCTATTAACTTGGGATTTATGTTAGCTTCAGGTTCATCCCAGAATAATATTGAACTATCGTTAAGTACCCCATTCTGAACTAGCTGAAGTATTGTTGCGAACTTTCTAAACCCTTCTGCAACAAGACCCATTTCATAATCTCCATCACCTGGTCTTTTAAGATAAAATTTATTATCCTTAAGAACGACTTTTGCGTCTATAACACCTTCAAACTTACTAAGTAATTGATTTTGAACATCAGAATTAGGTCCCTTCTTTGATGGAAGTAGTAATAATTTACATAGGTCAGCATAAGTTTCCTCAAATGCTATATGATATTCATCATATAGCGCTGAAAAATTTTCACTCGCAGATATTATTTCTTTAGGTGGTAAATATACTGTCTTATTATTGGTTTTCCCTTTTAACTTTCGTATGTCTTTTGACATCTCAACTTTTGTTGAAGCTATATTTGAAAAGGACATCTCGAATTTCTTATTATTATCTATTGTAACTGATAGCTCGGCTTTTTTTCGACCCTGACGGCGCTTTACAAGCCTTCCTATTTTATCTATTCTATATACATTTATAAATTTATCAATTAACATTTTGTTAATCTGATCTTTTGTAAGTTGACTATTGCCCCCCTTTTTTTCTGTGATATAAATATTGTCAATAGTTTTAGTTAAGCTGTATAAACTTTTTAAAATATGAGTTTTACCTATACTATTTTCACCAATAAACACATTTATATTATTTGAAAAATCTAACTCTAAATTCTCAAAGCATGTAAAATTTTCAACCTTAAATTTGGTGATTCTCATTTTCTCCACCCACTTTCCATTTTTTATTATATCTCAATCTTTAGTATAAAACAATATTATTCCCTTATCTGGATATAACTATACTTCATCATACCGAAAACAATCAATGACATGATCATTAACCATACCAACAGCTTGCATATAAGCATAACAAATAGTCGGCCCTACAAAAGTAAAACCTCTCTTTTTTAAGTCTTTGCTCATTTTAGAAGATTCTTTTGTTTCTGTCGGAACATCCTTTGTACCTTTCCAATTGTTTTTAATAGGTTTGCCACCAACAAATTGCCAAATATATTGATCAAAAGTTTTGTATTCAGATTTTATATCTAAAAATGCTCTAGCGTTTTGAATAGCACTATAAATTTTTCGTTTATTCCTAATGATCCCTGGATTATTCAATAATGCTTGTACTTTTTCTTCACTATATTCTGCTACCCTTACTGGATCAAAGTTATCAAAAGCCTGTCGATAAGCCTCTCTTTTTTTTAAAATCGTTATCCAACTTAATCCCGCTTGCGCTCCTTCTAAGACAAGAAATTCAAAAAGCAACCTATCATCATGTACTGGAGCTCCCCATTCTTCATCATGGTAAGCTATATATAGGGGATCTGTTCCTGCCCAATCACATCTTTTCTTCATAAATAAACCCCTGATTTCTAAAGCCATAATAAATAACGATATTATAGCTTTTAAAAATTTATTAGCTTTACGTTTATTATCATTGCAGCTCCATTATACACCACCGTCCCATATTAGTAACATTATTTATATAAGTTGTTCAACCTTAACCAAACGAGTTTATTGTAATTGTTTGCAATTGCTATATTAGTATAATAAATAACAATTAAGTAACAATTGGGAGTGCTGTATTGTATACAGCACTCCATCAATCTATAATATATGACAGGAATGTACAATAATGTTATAGGGAGGAAAATAAATGAAGACTTATGGCAAGAACAAATTTCTATCGGTATTATTAATATTTTGTTTTGCGGTGACAAACATTATTCCCTTGAATGCAATGGCAACAGAAAAAAAGCAAATTATTGAGGAGGTAATGGCAGATCCAGCTTATGACAGCCCCGAATATGCAGATTGGAAGCAAGCAATCGCAAATTTGGAGATGCCAACTGAGTTGGAAATACCGGAAAATACTGAAAATATCACAGAATCTGGAATACCAGCTGTGGTTTATCAATCTCCACAGCGGGCAATACTTACCAGTACCACATCTAATGATATAATCTCTAATGATTTCGTGGAATTTGCCGTAGGAAGCTATGGTCGTTTTACCATAGGTACAACAGGGGGAAACCCAGATAATGCCAATGACAATAATAAAAAAATGCTTTATGGTCACCCCTTTTCCACAACTTCATATACCACAATTAGACTGGATGATATAAACCATACCTATACTACACAAGATCTGAATTTTGACCAGGATAGATTACGCTGTACTTCTCAATATACATACAATGACATCAGTGTAAAGCAGGTTTTATCAATAGTATATAATAATGCCACTCAAAGGAAAGATACTGTTCAGATTAAATATATTGTCAAAAACAACGACGATATTGCCCACGATACTGGTTTAAGAATTATGATGGATACTATGTTGGGTGCTAACGATGCTGCCCCATTTAGAATCCCAGGGATAGGAGCAGTTACTAAAGAGCTTGAGCTTTCCGGTGACGATATCCCTGAATACTGGCAAGCGTTTGACAATCTTACCGATCCTTCCGTTATTTCACAGGGAAACCTTTTGAAGGACTATTCCAACAAGCCTGACAAAGTTCAGTTTACCAATTGGAGAAGAGTATATAATACTAGCTGGGGCTATACGGTGAACCCCTCATATACTAATGGTGACAGTGCCGTTAGTGTTATCTGGGAATCCATGCCCCTTTTGCCTGGAGATACAGAGGAATACGTAACTTATTATGGTTTAAATGAATTTGAGCAAAACTTAGATGATTTCTTAAGTGTGAGTATTACGGGCACAGCTAGTGTAGAAGCAACGGAAACAGGCTATGAGCCTAACCCCTTTACTGTAACATCGTACATACAAAATACTGGTTCAAGCATAGCTAGAAATGTAAAAGCAAAAGTTATATTACCCGATGAGTTAAAATTAGCTCCCCATGAATCAATGGAAAAAGATCTAGACAACCTAGCTTCCGGTAATGAAACTCAAGCCTCCTGGAGAATACAGATAGAACCCCAGGATGAAGAACGTACCCTGACTTATTCAGTAGTTGTTTCTGCAGAGGGAATTGAACCTGTTACCGTAAGCAAAAACATTGTGGTTCCTCCCCTTTCTATCAATGAGGAAATCCTTTATGAAGCAGGTATAGAGGGAATAAGTGAAGGAACAACCTGCGCAGTTGGCGATCCTGTTAACATTGCTACAGGTAACTATATTACTAGCAAGACGGATTTGATTATTGATGGTCACACCCCTTTGGTATTCAGCCGTTTCTACAATTCAATGGATAATTGGCAAAGTTCTTTGGGAACAAACTGGCATCATGATTATGAAATGAAGCTAACCTCCACGGATGAAGGAAAAGTAAAAATTACCTTCAACGATGGACATGTCGAAGAATTTATCCTTAATGATGAAGGAAAATATATTTCGATGCTTGGCAAATACAGCGAACTGAAGAAGGATTTGAACGAAAATTACAAGCTTACTCTAGGAGTGTGCTCGGAAACGAATCCTAAATTTTTCCATAAGGTTCAATTAAGTAAAGAATAAAAAACAATAAAAAGTCCTTGAAACCTACAATATTAGTGGTTTTTGACTTGAAAAAGATGTCGA
>JAQUGH010000135.1 GCA_028684195.1 Clostridia bacterium
TTGCATTATATCAGATTTTATAACCATGGTACAACTAAGACACAAGGGGACGGTTCTTCTGTGTCCTGAACAGGACACAGAAGAACCGTCCCCTTGTGTCACTTGTGTCAGGTTAATTCTCCAATTTCTTTAATAACTACATCAACATCTACAACTATGTCTACATTTTCAATAAAACCATCTTCCACTTTATCCTGTAATTCATTTCTCCATTTTGCTAAGGCATACTTGGTAATATCTAGACAATCTACTTTAAATTCTTCTTGCATTTTTTTAACAAATTCACGGCAATCTTTTTCTATTGCTTTTTTTACAGCTCTTTCAATCTCCTCGCCAGTAATATTAGGCTTTTCATCAATTATGAAGCGTTGTGAATAGTGTTCCATCAATCTTCCTTGGAGCTTTACCGTGATAAAAAAAGTAAAGTTATTACCTTCACGAATTACTTTTACTTTTCTAGAACTTTTTACATCTACCGTTCCTTCATCTACTTTCTTTCCATCTTTATTAATTATAAAAGGAATTCGCCCTTTTCCCCTACCTCCTCTGAGTAGTACCAAAGAACGAGTATCTTTTAAATCTATTTTTGCAATCATTTTATCATTTTTGAATATCCCAGTTCCAGAGATTACAATATTATTATTCGACATTTTTATTAATGGAATAACCGGATTTTTTCCTGTAGTTATTCTTTGAACTTCAAATAAATATAATGTTGTTGTTATCAAGAAACTGTCTTTATGGGCTTTTCGCAAAAGCCCCAATAGATATACTCCCGGATTTGGATATTCTTTCATCTCTATTTTTTCCAAATCTTTAATATCACCTTCCAAAACAGCCATGTAAATAGTATCTTTTATTTTCGAAACTCGAAATAAAATATCAGTTGCTCTTTTTATTCCTTGTCTTGCTAAGTTTTCTCCAAAAATTCCCACTTGTAAAGAACCTGGAAAATAACTATCAGGTGAACTGCTACTTCTTTTTTCACGAGTTTCTCCTACAGTTTTAGCAGTAATATACTCAATTCTATATTTTTTGTCTGCCTCAGAATATAACACCGGTATAATACCAGCTACATTAAGATCTCCTTCTTTTTTTTCTGTACCTTTTTGTAAATCATACATCCCCACACTAGGAATGGATAATTCATCTAAGTCTCTGTAATCCCAACAGCCAGGTAGTACAAAAAGAAATACCACATAGAAAAAACAAATTATGTTTCGTCTAATCATGACTTTTTTAATCTTCCTTTCTGTAAAATTACTACTAAATGAAGCAAGAGAGGGTAAGCAATTGCTACAATCAAAAAACTATAACCTACATAAGTAGCATATTTTAAAACCAAAACAAGATTACTAGGTATTAATGAAATAACATAAATCAAACATCCTACCGCAATAACCATTAAAGAATAATGTTTATTTACATCTAACTTTAACAACTGAGTAAGAGAAAAAGCTGCTGAAAAGCAGTGATTTATCACAGGTCTAGCTACCACTCCTAACCATACAACTAAAAAGAAAAACTCCAACCGTTCGATAACAGGAACATCTACTACTTTAGCTAACTCCAACACTGGCCAAATATGATACTGTATAACCTCCACACCCATCACCAAGATGGATATTACAGTGACTGTAACATAAAATATCATAATAATTCCCAGTGCAATAAACCCCGCCTTAAGAACTTCCTCCTTTTTTGTTACCATCGGATAAGTAACAAAAAGAATTTCCACACCTGCATAGGCATAGGCTGTTGGTAATAAAGCTTTTATTATTTTTCCGCCCCCCGCTCCTCCTACCGGGAAAAAATTTGTGCTATCAGCTAAATTTAAAGAGAATAAGAGAACCAGTAAATCAAACAAAAGAAAATAAAAAAGCAATTCATTAAGTCTCCCAATCACCTTTGCTCCCTTTTGTGCAATATAGATAACAGAAATAATTATTAGCATACTAATCACACTAATGGGAGTTTGAGGCAATACGAATTGGGAAGTAATTTCGCTTCCAAGTCGAAGTACTACAGACTCAAATAAAATTAAATATATAATAAACCCTATCGAAAAAATAGTGCCAAAAAATTTACCAAGAAGAAGCGAAGCCATTTCTACTATTGTTAAATTTGGAAAACGGCGACCTAACCGTTCAATCATCAACCACGAAAGCATTGGAACACTAGTTGCTAAAATTATTGCTATCCACGCATCTTGATCAGCTTCAGCACTAACTACCCGAGGTAAACTTAAAATACCAGTGGCAATACTAGTACCAATTAGAATAAAAATTAATTGTTTACTTGTAATCTGAAAACGAGAATTAGCTTTCATTATTTCTTGTCCTTCCTATCCTTTTTACCCTGCCTTTTCTTATTTATATTAGGAATAGACACTGGTCTATTTTCCATTTTCCAAGTAAAATTACGATAAAATGAGTCTTTTAAATCAGCAAAACGCATAGGTGCAAAAGGAGCAAAATAAGGAACTCCTACACTTTCTAAAGATACAAGATGTGCAAAAATAATTAACCAGCCTAAAGAAAAACCAAATAGTCCAAACGTAGATGCCAAAATTAACATAGGAAGGCGAAGAATTCTAGTTGCCATGGATATACTAGAAGTTGCCATGGCAAAAGTACAAATCGTAGTAACCGCAGTAATAATCACAACCGCCGGGCTAGCTAATTTGGCAGCAATCGCCGCCTGTCCAAGTACAATACCTCCAACAACTCCCACTGTTTGCCCTAATGGTGTCGGAAGTCGTAGTCCCGTTTCAATAATTAATTGGATAATCAACTCCTGAATTATTGCTTCTACAGCCACTGGAAAAGGAACCTCTTTGCGGCTCTCTGCCAAAGAAACAATCAAATTAAAAGGAATCAATTCTTGCTGAAAGCCAAGCAAAGCAACATATATCGCAGGCAAAGAAACGGCAAGAAAGAAAGCTATATATCGCAATCCCCTTGTAAATGAACCTATATAAGTCCTTTCAAAATAATCATCCGGCGACTGTAAAAACTGAACAAACAGGCTAGGAAGAATCAATACAGAGGGTGTTCCATTTGAAATAATTGCTACTCTTCCTTCCAATAATTGTGCTGCAACCTTGTCAGGTCGCTCTGTTGCCAGAATTTGAGGAAAAAAAGAGTACGGACTATCTTCAATCCACTGTTCTATTGAACCAGCACATACTCTACCATCAATATCTATTTTTGCTACTCTTTCTTTTACTTCTTTAACAATTCGAGGATCTGCAATATCCTCGATATAAAGAAAAGCTACATCAGTTCGACCACGTCTTCCCACAATGGTCTTTTCCACCACCAGTTTAGGATCCCTTATTTTGCGACGAACAAGAGCAATATTAACATCTATATTTTCTACAAATCCTTCTCGGCAACCTCGCAAGGTATTTTCTCTAGTCGGTTCAGAGATATCACGTTCTTGACCCCCACGAATATCTATTGACAATACTTCAGACAATCCGTCAAACATGATAATTGTTAACCCATCAAATATTTTTTGTAACAAATCTGCAAAGGTATCTACTTTCTTTACCTGTCCCACTGATAATAGAGTCCGTGAAATTTGATCTATCAGAAGTTTAGTTCCTTCTTTTTTCATTTTTTTTCTGTTGTAACTCATCATCAACCGTTTTAAAACATCCCGATTTAGAATGTTTGTATCAATTAACCCTACAATATAAATAACAGTAACCTGCAAATCCTTATCCTTATCTATGTAAAAAGACCTCGTCACAATATCCTTATTTTTGATAATGTGCGGCTTTAACATCTCCATCTTTTTCGTTAATTTACAGGGCAATTTGATATTCTCAAGACAATCGGCTTGGCTCTCTGTCATTTTGCAATCTTTATTCAAAAGATTTAAAAATAGTTTTTTGAATACTTTCATATGCAATTTCTCCCACTTACTAAATACGCTAGTGTTTACCTAGTGCATTTAGTGTGTGTTTTTTCTTTTGTTCATATACATTACGAAAGAGAAGCAGAGGGACGGTTCTTTTGTCTTCTTTTGCAATATTTAAGTATTTTTTGTTATTTCTCTTTTCTTCGTTACCTCTACATTTAACTTTTACTTTAAATTTCGTAGAAAATTTTGCAGAAAATTTTACTTTATAAATAACCAATATTATTCATTCAGCTTTTAACAAAAGCTCTCACTTCATCTCCACATTCTTTCGCTTCTTTATATCCCAATTCATACAGCTTTGCTAATTCATTCATATTCCTTTCAAATCTGCTGACGTTAAGTGAACTGGTTGGTCTTATCACCAAAGCCTTACCCTGCTTTTCTAATTCTTTTATATACTTGGTAGTTTCATTGTACATTTTATATCTGTTAATTATCGCTTTGACAAGTTCAGGATATTTTCGGTATCTTAAAGCAGCCAATATTTTATGCCTAAATTGTTCTTTTACATATTCTGCATCTCTAGTTAAGACAACAACTATTTTTTCATTTCCATCTTCTAATGCTTTTCTTACAGGAATAGAATCAGAAATTCCTCCATCTAACAATTTATGTCCTTTATAATCTACAATTTTAGATATAAAAGGCAAACTACTAGATGCCATAAAAGCTTGCATTATATTATCTTTACATTCTTTTTTGTTAAAATATACCGACTTTCCTGTTTCACAATCTGTTGCGGTAATAAGAAATTCCTGCTCCGAAGTATAGAATTGCTCATAATCAAATGGTACATATTTATTTGGTATATCTTCAAATATAAACTTCATACCGAATAAGCTACCAGTTTTTAGTAAGCTAGTGTAACTTAAATATCTTTTGTCACTAACGTACTCTGTATAGACTATTTTATTTCTTCCTCTTTGATTTGAAATATAAGATGCTGCATTACAGGCTCCCATAGAAACACCAATAATATATGGGAAATATATATTCTCATCCATAAAATAATCCAGCACTCCTGCAGTATAAACCCCTCTTAATCCTCCGCCTTCCAACACCAAACCTATTTTGGAATCCATATTACACACCCTTTTCTATTTGCAAACTACTATTTTCATATTAAGTATAAAGAAAATTTAGTATTTCGTCAAAGAAAAGCAATAGCCATTACAGCTATTGCTTTTCTTTACATATCAAATTATTCAGCACACTAGCCGCTTCTTTTATATTCTCCTTACCAAAAATGGCAGAAATAACTGAAGCTCCATCAGCACCTGTTTTCATTACCTCTAAAATATTGTCTTTATTAATTCCACCTATCCCAACCACAGGTATCTTAACACTATTCTTTATTTTCGTTAGCATATCTAAGGTAACTGTATCAGCATCATTTTTACTATCCGTAGGAAATACTGCGCCTACCCCCAAATAATCAGCGCCCTCATTTTCAGCTCTTTGGGCATCTGTTAAAGTCACAGCCGATACACCCAAAATCTTATCAGAGCCTAGAATTCTTCTGGCAATATGTGCAGGCAAATCTCGTTGTCCTACATGCAGTCCTGCTGCATCAACCGCCAAAGCTATATCCAATCTGTCATTTATTATTAAAGAAATGTTATACTTATCAGTTACCATTTTAACCTTTTGAGCTATCAGATAGAACTCCCGACTTGTCGCAACTTTTTCTCGTAACTGTACAAC
>JAQUGH010000136.1 GCA_028684195.1 Clostridia bacterium
AGGTCGTCAGGTTTGGGGATTGTTTTCAAATAGTTTTGATCCTAAATTAACACATGAATTTTTGGGTGATACTAAGCTGAGAATAAAAGTAATCAAACAAATCTTAAGCTATGTTGATCTTTATGAATTAGATGGGATTAATCTTGATTTTGAAAATATGTATTTTGAGGATAAAGAGGCTTACGTTAATTTCGTCAAAGAACTTGCTCCTTTGCTTCATGAAAAAGAACGAGTTTTGACGGTGGATGTAACGTTTCATTCGATGAGCAAGACTTGGTCTATGTGTTACGATCGTGCCAAATTGGCGGAAGTTGCTGATTATCTAATGGTTATGGGGTATGATGAACATGGTACAGGTAGTTCAAGTGCAGGTTCCGTTGCTTCATTACCTTGGGTGGAAGAAGGTGTAGTTAATATTCTTAAGGAAGTTTCTCCTGAGAAAATCATACTAGGGATTCCTTTTTATACTCGTTTGTGGAAAGAGGAAGTGGGAGAAGATGGGAATGTTATAGTCACATCTGAAGCTCTTACCTTGAAAAGTGCGGAAAATTGGATAATAGAAAAGAATGCTACTGTAATATTCGATGAAAAGACGGGACAAAATTATGTAGAAGTAACAGAAAATGGTGTGGTTTATCGGATGTGGCTAGAGGATGACTTATCTATGGAAAAGCGTATTAAAATTATAGAAAAATATCGATTGGTAGGGGTAGCTTCATGGCGTAGAGGATTTGAAAAGAAAGAAACATGGTCATATATTGCGAAGTTACTTGAAAAAGTTTGGTAAAAAAATAAAATACAAAGTATAGAAATGGATTATATAGGAAATCATCATAGAAAGGGGAATACTAATAAAGAAGGGGAATTAATTATGAAAGTAAAAATTGATCAAGATTTATGTATTGCGTGTGGTGTGTGTATAAGCTTAGCTCCTAATATTTATGATTGGGATAAGAATGGGAAAGCCAAGGTGATTCAAGAAGAAGTACCTGAAGGTAAGGAAGATGAAGCTAGAGAAGCATTAGAGGATTGCCCAACAGAGGCAATAGAAGAAGTTTGATTTTTTTCTTTTATATGAAATGCATTAGAACTCCTTACTTTGATAACTATTTATAGGTAAGGGGTTTCCTTTTTGTGTGGTTTAAGAGTATAATCTAAGTAAGAGTTTGAATAATGATAATAAATAACTATTACATTATTCATAACACTTGTTTGACAAATTTAGTCTATAAATTATAATGGTGGTATGTTACCTCCAGTATAGAGGTTAAAGAGGAGGTGGGCTCATGAAAATCAAAAGAATAAGTGATAATAAAGTACAGATTATTATTACAAACAAAGATCTAGAGGAAAGAGAATTCAAGAAGTGGGAGTTGATGCCTTTAAGTCCTAAGGTACAGGAGCTGTTTCAGGATTTATTGGATATGGCTTATCAGGAATGTGGTTTTGAAATTGAAGAGGATTCACAACTAATAGTAGAAGCGTATCCGTTGTCTGCAGATAGTTTTGCAATAATAATGACTAAAACATCTTCTGGTCATGAGTCAGAACATGGTGGAGGTATACCTTCTTGGTGTAATGAAAATTGCTGTGAAGAGGATGATGAGCTTGATTTCACTCGAGAAAATAGGCAGGTTTGGTGTTTTGATGATTTAGAGTTATGTATGCAAGCGTGTGCTAGAGTGGTTCCCGATTATATTGAGACCAGTGCTTTATATAAATGTTCTGATCAGTATTATTTAGCTGTTACAACGGTTACTCTAGAAAATGAGGATGTAGCTGCAATATTAGGGGAATATGGGGAGTGGATAGCTACTGATATCAGCTATTTTGAGGAATATGGGAAGGTTATTATTCAACGAGAGGCTGTTGTGAATTTAGCAAGTATGATTAAATATAAGTAGTAACAGTGAAATCAAAGTCCTTAAAATAAGGGCTTTGATTTATATTAACTATAAAAAGATGATAAATAAGGATAAAAAACAGATGGGAAGAGATAATCTTGGAACCTAAATATCATAAGATATTAAAAAGGTTGAAAAATGTGTAGTCGTTGACTTATGTTCTGAAAAAAGTATAATAAAGTAAAAAACAGAGGAGAACAGAAGATGGAAAGGAAAAAACCTATTAGAGCCCTCATATTTTCCGTATCAATTGGAAATGGGCATGATTCAGTGGCAAATGCCGTAGAGGAGAGGTTACAAGTAGAAGCACCGGGTTCGGAAGTGAAGATTGTAGATACCTTTCGTTATATAAATAGTGTATTAAATAAGGTTGTTGTAGGAAGTTATATGGAAACATTGAAATTGACTCCTAAAGTTTGGGGATATCTTTATGAGCAAGCAGGGGGAAAGGATAAGTTGGTTGATACAGTTTTGATTTTAGCAAAAATTCTTTCTCATAAAATTGTTCAGCTAATAAAGGATGTAAACCCGCAAATTATAATTATGACACATGCTTTTCCTGCGGGTATGTTAGGAGAAATGAAGTTAAAAGGTAAAATTCAAATACCTATGGTAGCGGCTGTTACTGATTTTCATGTGCATTCTATTTGGATAAATCAGGGCATAGATATGTATTTTATTCAAACAGCTGATCTCGCTCTGCCTTTGATTCAGGAGGGTATTAAAGATAAATGTATAAAACCATTAGGAATTCCTATTCGGATGCAGTTTGGACAGAATTTAGATCATACTAAATTGAAAGACGAAATGCGTTTGGGGGGTGAACCTATAGTTCTTGTTATGGGCGGAGGATTGGGTCTGGGAAGAATTGAGGTAATAACGAGAAAAATTCTTAGCGATGAAAAATTCAGGGTTGTAGTGGTAGCAGGGAAGAATAATCGCCTTTATGATAAATTAACCAAATGGAATAATCCAAGGTTAAAGGTTTTTGGCTTTGTGGAGGATATGGCGAGAATTATAGCAGCTTGTGATATAGTGCTTTCAAAACCAGGCGGAGTTACAACAGCGGAGGTTTTAGCTTTGGGCAAGCCTTTAGCTATATATTCATCTTTACCAGGTCAAGAAGATGAAAATTCAGATTATCTTTTGAATAAAGGTGTAGCAGTAAAAATTAAAAAAATTGATATGCTTGTACCAGAGCTTTTAAGGCTTTGGCAGAATCCTTTGAGACTAAGACACATGAAAGAAATGGCAAAGTACTTGGGTTCGCCTCATGCAAGTGAACTTTTTTGGGATAATGTTTGGCAACTTTTGGAGGAAAATAAAGATTAAAAATAGTGTTAGATAAAGCAAAAGTTCGGCAAGGAGGAATATTATGAAAATAAAAAAAATCGGAGTGCTTACAGGTGGTGGGGATGCACCAGGCTTGAATGGCGTCATTAGGTCGGTAGTTTTGACTGCTATAAATGATTATGATATAGAAGTAGTAGGATTTGAAGATGGGTTTTCTGGACTTATTAGAAATAAGTATCGTGTTTTGGAACGTGAAAGTGTTTCAGAAATTTTGCATAGAGGCGGTACTATTTTAGGAACAAGTAACAGGGATAATCCTTTTCATTTTCCTGTTAGAAGTAATGGGCAAGTGACATATCAAGATGTTTCAGATGAGGGAGTTTCTAATTTAAAAAAGCTAGGCGTAGATGTATTAATTGTCATAGGAGGGGATGGGAGCCTTAGAATAGCTAAGGAATTCAGTGATAAGGGAATAAAAATTGTAGGAGTTCCCAAAACGATTGATAATGATCTTGGGGCTACGGATGTTACTTTTGGGTTTAATACGGCGGTTACAACGGCAACGGAAGCTTTGGATAAGTTGCGTACTACGGTAGAGTCACATCATGGAATTATGGTTTTAGAAGTAATGGGGCGTTATGGAGGTTGGATTGCTCTTCATGCAGGATTGGCCGGAGGTGCCGATGTTATCTTAATACCAGAGATACCTTATGATTTAGAAAAAGTGAAAGAAAAAATTGAGAAAAGAAAATCACAAGGAAAATTATCCAGTATAGTTGTGGTAGCAGAAGGCGCTACGCCTGTTAATGGGAAATATACAGTTGATAAGATGATGGAAGGTAGAACCGAGCCTATTAAATTAGGAGGTATTGGTCAAGTAGTAGCACAACAACTTGTTGAATTAACAGGCTTAGAAGCGAGGGTTACTGTTTTAGGATATCTTCAACGTGGGGGGAGTCCTACATCATGTGATCGCATTCTTTCGACACGATTTGGTGTTATGGCAGTTAAACAGGCAGTTGAGGGACCGTGGACAACGATGGTGGCCTTGCATGGACAAAGTGTAGTAACGGTTTCTTTGGATGAAGCTATTAAGCAATTAAAAAAGGTCGATTGTAAGGGAGAGTTAGTTGAAGTGGCTAGAGCGATAGGTGTTAATTTTGGCAAATAAAAAGCCCGGTCATTTTTGACCGGGAAATCAATAGCCACTGACATATATATTAGATTTATTAGCAGTTGCGTAATATTGAAAGTTACCAGCTAATACTTTATACATCCTAACTTTATAGCTTAGTCCACCTTTATATAAATTAGTATCTTGACTGTATTCGGAAATTGTTTCGTAGTGAGTTTTAGATTTTACAGGATAAAACACTCCAGATAAATTAAAAGGTGAAAATTTCCATTGGATATCTGATGAACCAATTCCACCGGACTCCTTGGATAACGTCATTGTTGCTCCTATTTTATAACTTAATGATACTACTGGTGATAATGAAATTGATTCATTGATTGAATAAGCATTTGATGAAAAAATAGGCTTATATTCATATACTTTGCCTAATTTATCATTACTATGATAAATATACACATCTCCAGAAGCATAACTATTTTTAGGAGTAATATTCATTTCAGAAAAAATGAAGCTGTAAGCCTTTTTGCCATTCAGGTTATTAGGATTTTTTTGTAACACAATTGAATATTGAATATATGCTGTACTCCAACAATCTGTCCAAGTATTTGTAGCTACAGAAGTCCAAGTTAATTTTGTTTTATTTGTTGCTAACGATCCAATAAAGAGAGGGGATTTCAAGGCGAATTTAATGGCACTTTCAATTTCGCTTTTGTCATTAAATTTATCAATACTAATTATATTTGAGTGTACATTTCCCAAAGAATTTCTTGATAGCAAGATGGCAATTGGTTTTAGTTTGTAATCAGGAGGAGAGTTTGTTGAATTGATAAGTTCATTATTATGGGGTATTTGCAAAATATTATAGGCGTCTTTAAGTGTAATGTTGTTTTTCCGAATTACAATCCTGCTGCCTTTTTGAAAATCCTGTATTGACTTAGCGATATTTTTGGGTTTATTTATCATGGTATCATTTATATAAATAACATTAGAGTTGCCTATACTTGATGTTATTAAATTACTTAATTTAGAAAAATTCATTTCAACCTCCCTAAATATCACTGTGTCCATTTCTTTTGTCTATTTTAGCATAATGAATATGGAAAAACAAGGTAGGGTTGATGGGTTATTAGTTATACCGTTACAGTTCAGAAGTAGGGTCAACAAATAATCCCAATTAAAAGGGTTATAACTTTATAATATTATTCCTGTTTTAACGTTATAACCTTATCGCCAAATACATCTTTAATCCCTTGAAAAACATTTCTGTTATTTTTTAAAAATGTGGAAATGAAACTT
>JAQUGH010000137.1 GCA_028684195.1 Clostridia bacterium
AGTTGACGTTGTTTTTTGTTAATTATATAATAATTATATTATGGCAAGTTAACATACAAATATTTTTAAAAGGTCACAAGGAGAATGTTTTTGTAAATGTATATAAAATTGAATAGTTCCTTTGAAATTAGTTCCGTGAGGCTAGTAAGGGTATATAAAGTTGTGGTAGTTATTTATAGCATAATGATACCTCCTGCCTACGGGTAGGAGCATTTTTTTCTAACGATGGTTTAACGATAGTTTAACAATAGTTCAACGATAGTTTAACAATGGTTCAGCGATGGTTCAGCAATCGCTTTTCCTGACCAACTGACCAACTGACCAACTGACCAACTGCTTAACAATAGTTCAACAATGGTTCAACCATTGTTAAATGGGGGGGAGAAATTTGGGTATTGAATCAAAAGATCTTTTAAGTATGGAGCAGCTTGATTGTGGACAAGTTAGTCTCATTTTGCAGACAGCTAAGGAAATGGAAAAGATTATTAGGAGGGATATAAAAAAAGTACCTACCTTAAGAGGAAAATCAGTAGTAAATCTTTTTTATGAACCCAGTACACGGACACGAACATCTTTTGAATTAGCAGGAAAATATATGAGCGCTGATGTTATTAATATAAATACTACTGCTAGTAGTGTTGTTAAAGGCGAAAGCTTGAAGGATACTGGGAAAACGCTTGAAGCTATGGGAGCAGATATTGTAGTTATTCGTCATGGCATGGCAGGTGCACCAAAAATGCTGGGTAGTTATCTTAAATCCAGAGTGATTAATGCAGGGGATGGGTTTCATGCACATCCTACCCAAGCACTTTTAGATATGATGACAATTAAGGAAAATTTGGATGGCTTTCAGGGGTTGAAGGTGGCTATTATTGGGGATATTCTTCATAGCAGGGTGGCTAGGTCTAACTTGAAAGGTCTTACTACAATGGGTGCTAATGTTTGGTTATGTGGTCCCCCTACTTTGATTCCTCCTGGTTTGGAGAGGTTGGGGGCTAGGGTAACGTACAATATGGAAGAAGCTTTAGAAGGTGCGGATGTAGTTATAATGTTAAGAATTCAACTGGAACGGCAAAAGACTGGGTTTTTTCCCTCAATTCGTGAATACAGTCAATTATATGAGCTTGATCGAAGAAGATTAGCTTTGGCTAGAAAAAATTGTTTAATACTTCATCCGGGACCGATTAATAGGGGCGTAGAAATATCGGGAGAAGTGGCGGATAGTATTCAATCTTATATAAATGAACAAGTAACTCATGGAGTTGCGGTACGTATGGCACTTCTTTATTTGATGTTGGGACAAAAGGGGGAATAAGAGCAATGAAGTTATTATTGCAAGGTGGGTTAATAATAGATCCTAAATCGGGGTTAGAAAAAAAGTTGGATTTAAGAATTGAAGAGGGGAAAATTACTGAAATTGGGTCGAATTTAATTGAGGGTGAAAGTGAAGTGCTGGATGTAAGAGGGAAAATAGTTGCTCCTGGTTTTATTGATCCTCATGTTCATCTCAGAGAACCTGGTGGAGAAGCTAATGAAACAATATTAACAGGATGTCAGGCAGCTGCTGCCGGTGGGTTTACTACTATAGCAGCTATGCCTAATACAAAACCATGTGCAGATAATGAAGGAATTATTGAGTTGGTGAAAAATCGTGGCAGCAGGGCAGGGCTGGTTCGAGTTTTGCCGATAGGGGCAATAAGTAAAGGACGAGAAGGACGAGAAATAGCGGAAATTGGATCATTATATAAAGCTGGTGCTGTGGCAATTTCGGATGATGGAAATCCTGTTACAAGTAGCGAAGTAATGCGTAGGGCATTAGAATATACCAAGCTTTTTGGAATACCTGTTATATCTCATAGTGAGGATATTTCCTTGTCTGCAGGGGGTTCGATGAATGAAGGTTACTGGTCAACGGTTTTGGGATTAAAAGGAATACCTGCTCAAGCTGAAGAGATCATGGTAGCACGGGATATTCTGCTTGCAGAATTAACGGAAGGGAAACTTCATTTAGCGCATGTTAGCACCTCGGGTAGTATAAAGCTACTTAGGTTTGCTAAGGAGAAGGGAATTCATGTTACAGCTGAAGCTACTCCACATCATCTTCTTTTGACAGATGAAGAAGTAAAATCATATTCAACCAATACTAAAGTAAATCCACCTTTGCGTGGAGAGGAAGATGTTCATAATTTAAGAATAGCAGTAAAGGAAGGATTAGTTGAATGTATTGCTACTGATCATGCTCCCTGGTGTCAGGAAGAAAAAGAACAAGAATATAGTAAGGCACCAAGTGGAATATCCGGATTGGAAACGGCTATTCCTGTTATTTGGGATACGCTTGTGGTTAAGGAAAACATGAGTTGGTTGGAAGTAATTGAGAGATTTACCGTAGGGCCAGCGTGTGTTCTGAATTTGGATAGAGGATATTTGGCGAAGGGACATGAGGCAGATATTACGGTTATCGACCCTAATTTAAGAAAAGAAGTGAAAGCAGAGAACTTTTATTCTAAAGGGAAAAACACTCCACTAGATGGCAGAAGCTTTCAAGGGTGGCCGGTTATGACGATTGTAGGGGGTAAGGTTGTTATGCAGGACGGTAAATTGAAGGGATGATGTTCTTATCTATAGTTGTAGTACAAATAAGATATAAAAAAACGTATACTTAGAAAAATGGTAGTCTGATTTTTGGAGGTGAAAGCAGTGAAGTTTCATATACCGAATGCTTTGGTAGTAAGTCACAAGAAAATAGGGGACAAGATATATTCACTTATATTTAATGCTCCGGAGATAGCGAATAGTGCTAGTCCGGGGCAGTTTGTACATATTCGTTGCAGCAACGGGCTAGATCCTCTGCTAAGACGTCCTATAAGTATTAATGATGTCGATAAAGAGAAGGGGCTTGTTTCTATTTGGTATCAAGTAGTGGGAAAAGGTACTGAATTTTTAAGCAAGGTTAAGGTAGGAGAATGTTTGGATGTGATTGGAGCTTTGGGTAGAGGCTTTGATAGTAATATAGATGGCAAGAATGTCTTGCTTATTGGTGGGGGAATGGGTATTGCACCTTTAATTTATTTAGGTAGTGTGATAAGCAAGAAAAATACAGTTAGAGGTATTTTCGGTGGCAGAAATAAGGATGTGATACCCTGCATACTATCAGAAAGCAATTTTGATTACGAATTGTGTACTGAAGATGGAAGTATTGGGAGAGAAGGATTAGTAACTGATCTATTGGAGGATCAATTACATAAAGAGAAGATTGATGCAATTTATTCCTGTGGGCCAAAGCCCATGCTTACAGCAATGCAGAGGATTTCTTCTCGGGAAGAAATCCCTCTTCAAGTTTCATTGGAAGCAGTTATGGCTTGTGGGGTGGGAGCTTGTTTGGGTTGTGCTTTTAAAGGATATCGTGATGGAGAAGAAGCTTGGCTTAAAGTTTGTAAGGATGGACCTGTGTTTTGGGATAGTGAGGTGAAATGGTAGTGAAGGAAGTAAAACTTTCTGTCGATGTAGCAGGTATTCAAATGAAAAATCCGGTGATGACGGCTTCGGGTACTTTTGGGTTTGGTGAGGTTTACGAAGATTTTTTTTCTAATGAATTGTTGGGTGCGATGGTAGTAAAAGGGGTTACTCTTAAAGCAAGAAAAGGAAATTCAGCACCTCGCCTTGTCGAAACACCTGCTGGACTCATTAATTCAATTGGTTTAGAAAATCCAGGGGTAAAAGTTGTTTTGCAAGAACTATTACCATCTTTGAAAAAGTATGATGTTCCTGTTATAGTGAACATTTCGGGAAATGTAGTAGAAGAGTACGGTGAGCTTGCGGGATTACTTAGCTCAAGTTCGGTTGTCAAGGGATTAGAAGTAAATATCTCTTGTCCTAATGTTAAAGAAGGGGGAATGGCATTTGGTAGTTCTCCAGAAATGGCGGCAAAGGTTATTAGGGAAGTGAAAAAAAGCACCAATCTTCCTGTTATAGCAAAACTTTCTCCCAATGTTACTAATGTTGTAGAGATAGCCTTAGCTGTAGAAGAAGCGGGCGCAGATGCAATTTCTTTAATTAATACTTTACTGGGTATGGTGATAGATATTAAAAGGAAAAAACCTGTACTAGGGAATATAATGGGAGGGCTGTCAGGACCTGCAGTAAGACCTGTAGCCGTTCGTATGGTTTGGCAAGTAGCTCAGAGGGTAAAGGTTCCTGTTATAGGAATGGGGGGCATATCAACAGCAGAGGATGCTCTTCAATTTATTATGGCAGGTGCTACAGCGGTTGCCATAGGGACAGGTCAGTTTGTTAATCCCTGTTGTTGTGTTGATGTTATTAAAGGGTTAGAGGATTTTTGCAGGAAAAATGGAATTAAAAATATAAATGATTTAAGAGGAGTTGCATGGAATGAATAATCCTGAAGAAAAATTGATTGTTGCTTTGGACTATTCTTGTTGGGAAGATGCAGAAAAGCTAGTCAAGATGATACCAGAGGCAAAGTATTTTAAAGTAGGTTTGGAATTATATTTAGCTAGTAAAGGTAGTGCAGTTAGGAAGTTAAGGGAACTAGGGAAAGAAGTTTTCCTTGATTTGAAGTTTCATGATATACCTAATACGGTGGCGAAGGCTTGTTGTCAAGCAACAACTCAAGGGGCAACAATTTTTAATATTCATGCTTCAGGTGGAAGAGAGATGATGAGCAAAGCAGTACAAGCAACAAAGGAAACCTCAGAAAAACAGGGAATTCCTAGACCTCTTCTCATAGCAGTTACAGTTCTTACAAGTTTTGATGAGGATGGTTTTAAAGAAATTGGGATGAACAATATAGAACAATCAGTAATAAATTTTGTGCGGCTAGCAGAAGAAATTGGGATAGATGGTGTTGTTGCATCACCTAAAGAAGTAAAAATCATCAGAGAAAATTGTCAGCCTGGTTTTAAAATTATTTGTCCCGGCGTACGTCCAGTTTGGGCTGCGACTAATGATCAGAAGCGGATTACTACACCTGGGAAAGCGATAAGCTTAGGAGCGGATTATTTGGTAGTAGGACGACCCATAACTTCTGCTGCTGACCCTCGTAAAGCGGCTCTTAAGGTGTTGGAAGAAATAAAGGAGGCTAAATAAATTGAAAAATTTTAACTTAAGTAAAGAGGAAATTCTTGATATTTTTAAGGAGCAGAACGCACTAAAGGAAGGACATTTTCTTTTAACGTCTGGACGTCATAGTAACCGCTATCTCCAGTGTGCCCTTGTTTTACAAAATCCTGTTGTGGCTAAAAAATTATGTGGTCAGTTAGTGAAAAAGCTACCCTCACAGAAGATTGATGTTGTAATAGGTCCTGCATTGGGGGGAGTAACACTAGCTTATGAGGTTGCACGCCAACTTGATGCGTTGGCACTTTTTGCTGAAAGAGCAGATGGTGTTATGACTTTGCGTAGAGGCTTTAGTATTGAAAAAGGGACAAAGGTTTTGGTAGTGGAGGATGTTATCACAACTGGTGGCTCGATAAAAGAAGTAATTAAGCTGATGGAAGAAAAGGGTGCAGAAATAGTAGGAACAGCTTCTTTGGTAGATAGAAGTAATGGCAAGGTAGATTTAGGTTATCCTTTGTATAGCATAC
>JAQUGH010000138.1 GCA_028684195.1 Clostridia bacterium
GGATGGCGCGCCTTTGCAGGATATGTCGTAGAACGTCTCGGATTTGCGACGTTTCCCAACCTTAGAAGGAGGCGCTCATGCCCTGACAAGGGCTAATGTGCCGACTATCCCGACGGGCTTAGGTTGGGAAATGTGTGAGGGCAACACCCAAAGGGCTTTTTGACCCACGCCCGAACCTTGTGCAAATCTTTTGTTCTACGACGTATCGTGCCCCCAGACTCAGACAGCGCCATGGACGGCGCTGCCTTAAATTCACTCAAAATACAATCTACTGCTTAAAATTAAAATAATGTGACACAACGGGTACTTATGAGTAAAGCAATGGCTTCTTAAGGACTTATAGAAATTTCAGTGTACAAGCTTTGTAAATCCTGAAGAATGTCTTTGTTTAACTTAAATCGGGTAATCCCATTTGTAATTATGGTAGTGCTGAACGAAGTGCCAAATTTGGATAATCTCGAATGGCTTAGACAGACATGGGCAATATAGGGTTTGCTCATTTTGTGAAGTTAGGCACTAAAGCCCAACGCTCTTCTTATTGTCGTTATTTTTGCTTTTCGAGCTTAACCTTTGTAGTTGTCCCCAGAGCAGAAACCTCATAACTTAATACGCCGTTTTGGTATGTCATAGTTTTAGTATCAGCATTAGAGGCAAGCATAGCACTATCAGTTTTGCTATGGTCATTTTCTGAATTCCATATATAAGGTTCGTCAGCAGTTGTCGGATAGATAAAAGAGCCTGCCCAATAAAGTGATTTTGTATCGCCGTTATCACTTACCCAATAAATTTCAATTATATCACCGCTTATTGTAGCAGCTTGATAAGAATCCTTAGATTTGCTATTCGCTTGTTTCCATTCACCCGTCAAGTCAGGGATTTTATTGCCATTTCCCGAACTTGTCGGCGTGGAGCTACACCCCGTAAATAAGGTTATGAACAAAGCCACGCAAAGGCTAATAATTGCCATCCTTTTCATTTTCGTTATCCTCCTTCTTTTGATTTCTGTAGTCATCTTCAGACTCGTATATGTTAGAACTTGAAATACTATTTTTATGCCCACATTCTGTACATTGCCAAATGTATTTATGATCATCAAATCCTGACTGATCGTTTAAGTACGCATTGCAACGATCACACCACCAATCAATAGCAGGAAATCTTTCACTCATAATTGTAATCACTCCCCCTCAAAAGTAAACTCACCATTAATCATCTTCGCCAAAACCATACAGAGTATTCTTACATCTGCAGTGTGGACATATAATATAAGCGTATTTATTATCTCCATCCTCCCAAGGAACGGTCAGATCCCCTCCAGACAATGATTGTTGGCAATTAATACATTCACCCATCGTTCAACCTCCTCTAATTTTATTCTTAAAGTTTGATATACTCACAGGAATAAAAATTTATCTTTGTTTACTACTGCAAAGAAATACTGCAAATTCTTTTCGTCCGCGCCAAGGATGGCGCGCCTTTGCAGGATATGTCGTAGAACGTCCTGCACTCCCGACGTCCTCCGACCCTAAGGCTCGGTCCATCCCTAGATAGCTCTTATCTTGGGCTTGACTGAGCCGGGTCTTGCTAGTCTTGGGTCGGAGGATGTGGCGCGGTTGGCTTCAGCCCTTCCCCAAATTCTGCCCCCGTTGAATTCGCTTACCCGCGCCCTTGCGGGAGTGCTTTGTTCTCCGAAGCCACACGCCCCGTGATTCAGAGTGCGACAGGACGTCGCACCCTTAAATTTGTGTTGCATATGATATAAAAATTATGACAGTTTACACAAATAATATTGCTTATTTGTCAAAGTTATCAAAAGAATAAATATATCGTATATCAGTAAGTTGTTTCCCCATAATTTCACAAATGCATACATCTTTACTGCATTGCAACTTATTCTTTTCGTAAAAATGTCTTGCACGTTGATTTTCTTCAAGTACCCACAAGTAAACATTTTGATAGCCCAACTGTTTTAAATCTAATAAAGCAGTTTCTAACAACTTATCACCATATCCTTTGCCAAAATATTCAGGTAACAAATAAATAGAAACTATTTCTCCCCAATTTGATAAAGATTTATCTCTGGACTTTCCATAAGCAACACAACCAACTGCGCTACCATTTTCAAAAATAAGCAGTACAATTAAAACATTATCTCTTATCCAAGTTGTAAAAGCTGGTACCCAAAAATCTTCCTTAAGTTCATTTAAGTAGTCTTGTGGAATAATTTCCGTATAAGCTGACTTCCAACTTAAAGCATGAATACGACTAATATCTTTAACATCGTCAAGCGTTGCTTTTATGATTTCCATATTCATTCCCCCATAAAACATCTCATAAATAATCTTGCTACACACTTTAATGCGAACTAATAAAACTACAAAGCTTCGCCAGAGCAATGTGCGGCAGGACGCCGCGCCCTTTGCGTGTGGTTTCGGAGAACTACTATATCACCGAAATACCCTTCGGGTATTTCACTAAAGTGCTTATATTCCCGAAGGTTGATTCGTGTATATCTACTATATATAAAAAACCGCTCCAACCTTCAAGTCATATAATAGCCTCGTGTTTAAACATTATATTATTAGCTATTATCTTACATATTTCTACAATTATTCTAATGAATCTAAATACTATTGTCAAGGATTATAGCTCAAATACTTTAAAGTATACCTCATAAATATTATTAACTACATAGCCCTTATTTTTTTTAACCATTTCTTAATTTTTGTTTCTAATTATATGTCCATTGTTTTCCAAATTATTGGAAATAGCCACACATTTTTCATCCAAATAAAAAAATAACAATCGGCAAATATGAATCACCCCATTTGCCCAATTATTATTTTAATTTATATTTTATTTATTTATTTATTTATATTTTATTATGCTCGTTTCAATTGACTGTTAGATAGGTTATAGTAGAAACCTTTTGCTGCCAATAATTGTTGGTGTGTACCTTTTTCAATGAGTTCACCTTCGTTAATAACCAGAATCTGGTCAGCATTGTGGATAGTGTTCAGGCGATGAGCAATAACAAAGCTGGTTCGTCCTTGCATCAGGGAAAACATGGCTTTTTGAATGTGCATTTCTGTACGAGTATCTATGCTGCTGGTGGCTTCATCAAGAATAAGAATAGAGGGATCAGACAGAATAGCTCTTGCAATAGCGAGAAGCTGCCTTTGCCCCTGACTCAAGTTGCCGCCATCTTCGGCAAGCACAGTATCGTAACCATCCGGCAATCTACTAATAAAAGCTTCAGCATTAGCTACTGTTGCCGCTTCTTCTACTTCAGCATCGGTTGCATTTAGTCGTCCATAGCGTATATTTTCCCTCACTGTATCAGAAAATAAATAGGTATCTTGAAGAACTATTCCCAAGGATTTTCTCAGATTATCCTTTTTCAATGTCCGAATATCCTTTCCGTCAACTAGAATTGCTCCACTGTCAATATCATAAAAACGTGATAACAGGTTTACGATAGTTGTTTTCCCCGCACCTGTTGGTCCAACCAACGCAATGGTTTGCCCTACTCTAGCTGTAATATTGATATTTTTTAAAACAGGTACATCCTTTTTATAGCCAAAGGAAACGTTTTTAAAAACAACATCTCCAACGGTATTCTTAAGTTCTGTGTTTTCCTCATCATCTTGAAATTCTGGGACTTCATCCATAACTTCAAAAACACGTTCAGCCCCTGCCAGAGCGGACTGCAGCATGTTAAATTGGTTTGCAATATCGTTTATCGGCCGAGCAAATTGCCTGGAATAGTTCAGGAAAGCAGCAATTATTCCAACTGTAATAATCCCCTTAACAGCCATCCATCCTCCCGCACTAGCAACCAGAGCAAAGCTCAAATTATTAATAACGTTCATCATTGGCATAATTACACCAGAAAAAATTTGTGCACGTATACCAGCATTTTTAAGCCTAGTATTGTTTTCGATAAACTTGTTTATTGAATTTTCCTCTCGACAAAAAGCTTTTACAACCTTCTGCCCGGAAATTATCTCTTCAATGAACCCATTTAGTTTTCCAAGCTCTTTTTGCTGTAATCCAAAGTATTTTCTAGTATAACGGGTTATTTTCGTGGTTAATAACATTCCCAACGGTATGACTACAAGACTTAACACCGTGAGCAGAGGACTAAGATACAGCATCATTCCGAGAGCTCCTATTACTGTTACTATACTTGAAAATAGTTGAGTAGTGCTTTGGGAAAGTGTATTGTTAATATTTTCTATATCGTTTGTCAATCTGCTCATCAGATCCCCATGAGATCTGGAGTCAAAAAACCGCAAGGAAAGGGTTTGGATCTTGGCAAACAAGTCTGTTCTAAGCTCCCATACTGTGTTTTGTGCCACTCCTACCATCACGTAGATTTGAAACCAAGTCATCAACGCACTTAATGTATAAGTAGTAATCATAACCGCTATAATTGTAATTAGTTTTTGAAAATTCACCTGACCTTTTCCTACATTTATTGTATCTATGGCCTCCCCAATAAGATATGGACCTATCAGATTAAGAATAGTGGCAATAAGCACTAACAAAAGTACAAAAGTCAACTGCCATTTTTGACGTTTAAGGTAATGCCACAATCTTTTCATTGTCCCTTTTGAATTTTTAATATTTGCAGGCATCATCCCCATCATATGGGCAGACCGACCACCAAATCCCGGACGTATGGGAGATATACTTTTCGTTTTATTATTAGTCATGCCAAACCACTTCCTTGCCCATCTGAGAATAGTAGATATCTTGATATATGGAACACTTTTGCAAAAGCTCACTGTGATTTCCTATATTAATAATTTCACCATCTTCTAAGACAATAATCTTATCTGCTTCCAACACTGTACTTATTCTCTGAGCAATAATAAAACATGTGGGTTTTTTTAGCAGAACTTTTAAAGCACTTTGAATTCGTGCCTCTGTTCCCATATCTATTGCACTAGTACTATCATCCATGATAAGAATGACTGGATTTTTAAGCAAAGCTCTGGCAATCGCCAATCTTTGCTTTTGTCCTCCGGAAAGATTCACTCCTCTTTGTCCTACTACCGTGTTATACCCATCAGGGAAATGGGTAATAAAATCATGGGCGTCTGCTTTTTTTGCTGCTTCGATTACTTCCTCATCTTTAGCATCGTCACGTCCCCAACGTAAATTTTCCATAATAGTTCCACTAAATAGTATTGATTCCTGTAGTACCATACTGACACAGTTTCGCAATGTATTAAGCTTAATATTTCGTATATCCTTGCCATCAATAAGCACTTTCCCCTCAGTTACATCATAAAAACGTGGAATAAGATTAACCAAGGATGATTTACCGGAACCTGTTGCACCTATTATTGCAACCGTCTCACCTGAAATAGCACTAAAAGTTATATTTTTAAGAACTGGTTCCCCTCCAGCATTCGGATATCTAAAAAATACCTCTTTGAAATCAACATGACCATTTTTAATGGGTTCATCCGACGCTTCCAACGTATCATGTATATCTGTTTTGGTTTTAAGCACTTCTATTATTCTATCTGTGGAAGACTTGGCTCTTGACACCATCATTAGCATAAAAGACAGCATA
>JAQUGH010000139.1 GCA_028684195.1 Clostridia bacterium
GAAGCTTACTTTTGCCAGTTTCAATAATCGTTTCTGCCTCTTTTTCAGCTTCTGAAATCATCTTTTCCCTTTCTCTTAAAATCCATTCAGCTTCACGTATTGCCTCCGGCATCGTGGCTCTGAGTTTGTCTAAAAAATTATAAAGAATATCTTCGTTAATTATGACTTTACCCGTCATGGGAATACGCGAACTTTCCTCAACAACATTCTCAAATTCATCTAATAAGCTCATTATTTCCACACTTATTCCCCCTTAAAATATAATACCAAACAGTTGTCTCACTATATGTTTTAGTTTTTAGTAAACTAAGTGTCTTATATCTCTCTGCTAATACCTTTTTCTTACTCGTTTCACAGACAACCAAGCCACAAGTTGAAACAAGCATTAATTCTTCTATTATTGAAAGAACTGGCAAATAAAATTCCTCATCATATGGCGGATCTATATAGATAATATCGAATTTATCCTGACTACACTTACGTATATGCTTCATAAAACAAAATACATCCATATTAAAAATCTTTGCTTTCTCTTCAAATCCACACATGCTTATGTTCTTTTTTATAACCTGAAACGCTTTTTTATCACAATCATTAAAATAACATTTTTTAGCGCCACGACTAAGAGCTTCTATTCCCACTGCTCCTGTACCTGCAAAAAGATCTAAAAAAGATGCCTCAACAATTTTATCTCCCAATACATTAAATATAGCTTCTCGAACCCTATCTGATGTAGGTCTAGTGTTTCTGCCTTTATTGCTTTTTATTATTCTCCCTTTTTCCGTACCAGCAATAATGCGCAATTTTAAAAAGCACCCCTTCCCAAAAGATTATAGCACAAATTTATATTTTTTAATATATTTTTTTACTTCACTTTATATGTTGCATATAAATACTCCTATATTGGAAAGCTTTAAACAAGTTAAGTAAAAAGAGGTGCATTAAATGAAAAAAAGCGAGCTCTATAAACTAATGGGAATTAACTTGGACTTAGCAATTGAAGCTCACGATCTCTTAAGAGGAGATACTGGGCGAGAAATACCTGGCGTAAAAATGGATGAAGAAAGCTTTGATTATGGTATTACAAAAACTATTACCATTATGGATGAACAAGGAGCATCTATCATGGGACGCTCACCCGGTACTTACGTTACTATTGAATCCCCCGCAATTAGAGATAACAACAAGATGGCACATAAAGAGATTGGGGAAAAGTTTTCCAATAAGCTCAAAGAGATTCTCCCCCTACAGGAAGATTCAAGCATCCTAATAGCCGGATTAGGTAATTGGAACGCCACACCAGACGCACTTGGTCCAAAGACCATTGAATATTCTATGGCAACCAGACATCTCTTCAATTATGCACCTGAAGAACTTCGTCAAGGATTAAGATCTGTCAGTGTCCTTGCTCCCGGAGTGCTCGGTCTTACAGGCATTGAAACAGCTGAAATAATAAAAGGCACTATTGACAGGGTAAAACCTGATATTTTATTGGTAATAGACGCCCTCGCCGCAGGGAATGTGGAAAGAATTAATTCAACGATCCAAGTAGCTACCACGGGAATAAGTCCCGGCTCCGGTATTGGAAATAAAAGAATGGGCATCAATGAAGAAACTATGGGAATACCCGTTATCGCCATTGGAGTTCCCACTGTAGTTCATGCCGGAATAATCGCCCATCAAGCAATGGATAGCTTGTTTGCTCATCTTCAGACAACTCCCAGTCTACAATCAGTTTATCAGGGATTAAAGCCTGTTGCAATACAACAAATTATTAATCAAGTTCTCGAACCCTTTGGTGGACATTTAATGGTCACTCCGAAAGAAATTGACGAACAAATAAATAACACTGCAAAAATTATTGCTATGGCTCTTGCCTTATCCTTACATCCTGGTATACCTCCCGAAGAAGTTGAGCATTATCTTCATTAAAAATACATTTAAAAATAAGAAGTAAGCAGTGACAAATGTCACTGCTTACTTCTTTTGCTATATTTAATTCTATATTTAGACTAATTGACCTTTTGCCATCGCCTCTTCTGCGTACTGAACCAACTTTTTAGTCATATATCCTCCAACGTAACCATTCTGACGAGAAGTTAACTGACCCTTGTCAACCTGTGCATAATTGTTAATGCCTAATTCACCAGCCACCTCATATTTCATCTGATCAAGAGCTTGAGCTACTCCTTGAACTGCAGGTTTATTTGTATTACTACTCATTTTTTGTATTCACCTCCTTTGTTTGAACTACCCTTATTTTTAACTTTAGACAATCTTTTTATACATTCTTAAAAGACATTTTTGTTAGAACCTTTTACCATCTTTGTTTCACCTGTATTTGCTACGCTTTTCATATTTTTTATTTTTTTATCTACACTTTTTTTGCGATTTGCCAAACCGAACTCCTGCGCAATCTCATATTTAAATCTTTCCAAATTCGGTGTTTTAGTCAAATTATCACCTCCTGATACTATTTTTCATCCTTTCATACGAATAGATACCATGTTTTTAATGGGAATATACTTAAAATTTAACCATTTTCTCAACATATTCATATACACATTTTTTTAAATTTTCGTGTTTCCCCTTTTGTAATAACGCATCTTCTCGTAAAACTTTTACAGCTAAATTCCTAGCTTCTAATAGAATTTCTTCATCTTTTTGTAAATCTGCAATTTTAAATGTTGGCAAACCATGTTGCCGTAAGCCAAAAAATTCTCCTGCCCCTCTTGCTTTCAAATCTTCCTCCGCCAACTTAAATCCATCATTAGTTTCTGTTAAAAGCTTAAGTCTTTTTAAAGCAAGTGTATTCTTATTTGAAGTAACTAAAATACAATATGATTGTTTCGTTCCTCTTCCCACACGCCCACGCAATTGATGAAGTTGAGCCAAACCAAAACGGTCGGCATCTTCAATAACCATGACCGTAGCCAAAGGAACATTTACTCCCACTTCAATAACTGTTGTAGAAACGAGAATTTTTATATCGCCATCTGTAAAAGATTTCATAACGCTTTCTTTCTCAACGCTATTCATACGACCATGAACAAGACCTACTTTCCAACCAAACAATTTTTTGCTTATTTCTTCATATACGTCAATAGCATTTTTAAGATCTAATTTCTCAGATTCTTCGACAAGTGGACATACTATATATACTTGTTCCCCTTTTTTAAGCTGACGATTTAAAAGGTTATATAATTTTTGTTTTGCCTGACTTTTAATGCAGTATGTTAAAACCTCTTTTCGACCCGGAGGAAGCTCATCAAGTATTGAGATATCCAAGTCACCATACAATGTCATCGCAAGAGTTCTGGGAATAGGAGTAGCAGACATTACTAAAACATCCGGATTCATCCCTTTGCTTTCTAAAGCAGCACGTTGTCTAACACCGAAACGATGTTGCTCATCAATCACTACCAAACTACTATTAAAAAATTGCACATTATCTTGAAACAGAGCATGCGTACCTATAATAACATTGTATTTGTTGTTTTTAATATCTCCCAAAATGTCTTGTTTTTCTTTAAGTGGTAAACTACCAGTTAATAATATAGTTTCTACACCAAGAGGTTCAAACAATGAATTCAAGCTCTCAAAATGTTGTCGTGCCAATATTTCTGTAGGTACCATTAATATACCCTGATAGCCACTGCCAACAGCTCTTAATAAAGCCCAGGCTGCAATAATCGTCTTCCCTGAACCTACATCACCTTGGATCAATCTTTGCATCGGCTTTGTTGCTTCCATATCACTTTTTAATTCACGTATTATCCTTTGTTGAGCATTTGTTAATGAAAAAGGTAATTTGCTTACCAGCTTCTTGCAAAGCTCATTGTTTATTTGCGCATATCCCTGTTTACTTCCAGTTGCTTCTTGTCGTAAAATAGCTAAGCTAAGCTGTAATATATAGAGTTCTTCAAAAGCAAGTCTGTACCTTGCATTTTCTAAGCTAGTTATATCAGAGGGAAAATGTATTTGTTCCCAAGCTTTTTTAACAGAAAATAATTTATATTGTAATCTTTCCTCTTCACTAAATATTTCAGGTATTTCATCTAAATATTGTTTTAAAATTTTATGTTGAATATCCCTCCAGAAACGTTGGTTTAAGCCGTCAGTGGAAGGATAACATGGTACTATCCTTCCTGCACTAAGAGAATCATCAGCTGATGATTGCTCAAACTCCTTTACATTTATCTCGTTAATACCATTCCTTCGAGTGATTTTGCCTGTTATTATTAATTCTTTCCCTATTTTTATCTGTTTCTTTAGATAAGGTTGGTTAAACCAAACAGCAACACAGCTCCCTGTTTTATCCTTTAATTGTACTTTTAGAAGAGTTAAACCTCTTCTCGGCTTTAACTCTTCCAATCCACATACTTCTGCAACTATGGTTTCTGTCTGCTCATTTTTTAATTGAGCTAATGGACAAAACGTAGAACGATCTTCATAATTTCGAGGTACATGATGCAGCAAACCGTCTATATCCATAATATCTAATCTTTCCAAGAGTTTTATTTTCTTAGGACCTATCCCTTTTAAATATTGCAATGATGTACTTTTGTTCATACCCTTTGTTGCTCCTTATCCTCTTTGTATTAATATTCGTATCCTTTCTAGCTTGAATGATAAATTCCTGCTTTTTATTCGAATAGCTAACCGTTACTAGTGTAAAATAGTTTGGATAATTTTCATCTTGTATTTAGATGGTAATACGTGGTACAATTTGTGTAGAAAAGATCTGACTAGAGGAGGAATGAAAATTGGATGATGGACAAGTATGTGTAATGTTTGAAGAGGTAAAAAGTATGTTTAACGCTCTTGCCGAAGGTCAAAAAGTTATGCAGAAAGATATTGAGTTTCTCAAAGCAGGACAACAGGTTATGCAAGAGGATATTGAAATTCTTAAAATAGGACAAAAAGTATTAGAGAACAGATTAGATAGAGTTGAAAGTAGATTAGATGGCATTGAAAGCAGATTAGATGGTATTGAAAGCAGATTAGATGGCGTTGAAAGCAGATTAGATGGCGTTGAGAACAGATTAGATGGCGTTGAGAACAGATTAGATGGCGTTGAGAGCAGATTAGATAGCGTTGAAAGTGATGTTAAGATTATTAAAACATACGTAATGAAGGTTGATGATGAACTCAATATTCACGAGAAAAGGATAAAAGCTCTTGAAAATGAAAAAATTCCAGATGGATTCCTTCACGAAAAATAGAGAATATATTTAAAATTTCACTTTATAGTTAAGTCTTTTTACATGGTTATCAAAAGAGTACCTCATAATCAAGGTTATGAGGTACTCTTTCTATTTCTTATTTAACATCCTTTTAAATTATTACCCAAACAAAGATAATAATACACCTGCTGCAACAGCGGAACCAATAACACCTGCTACATTCGGTCCCATAGCGTGCATAAGTAGAAAGTTTTTGGGATTTTCTTTCTGACCTA
>JAQUGH010000140.1 GCA_028684195.1 Clostridia bacterium
CTTCCGATCTATCGTAGTAGTAATTTGTTTCTTGATTTTTTGGGTCTAGTAAGCAGGTGACGTTCCCGAGATCATTGTATTCATATTCTGTTTTGTATGTTGTGTTTCCTTTTTTATCCGGTTTTATTTCTTCTTTTGTTAATTTTCCTGTGATGTCGTAGTAGTAGGTATGTTTTACTGTTTCTTCATCTATTTCTTCTTTTTTGTTTTGTGTATCATAGTATTTTATGGAACTGTAGGTTAAATCGGGATTAGTGATTTTTTTGATTCTTCCAAATAAGTCGTATTCATATGAGGTTTTATGGTTATCAACATCAAGGCTGTATTCTAATTGGCTCAGCGTGTTGTATTCATTTTTTTGAAGAGTTATCCATTTATTAGTAGTTCCGGCTTGTAGTTCTTCCTTACTGGATAATTTCCCTAATTCGTCATAGTTATATCTTATTTTATGTTTGTTTTCTAGGGTAAGGGTTACTATTCGATTGTGATTTGGATATTCTATATTTTTATAGGTGTTATCATGATTAATTTCCTTTGTTAATCTGTCAAATTTGTCATATTCATAGCTTGTCTTGTGGTTATTGCCATCTGTAGCTGATTTAAGCTTACCTGTATCAAAATAGTATGTGTAGGCTTCATTGACCGTCTTTTTATTGCCCTCGTAATCCGTTACTGTTCCCCATTTTTTTGTCAGGTATCCTTGCTTATAATCAGAGCTGTATTGATAATTTTCTTCAATTACTGTTCCATCTTCCATGGTTATGCTTTGCTTTAGTAGGTTACCATAGCTATCATAGCTAGGGTATCTTGTAATAATGGACTTATCTTTACCTCCATCTTCATAATGGTTTTGTTTCATTGAGGTAACATTACCATTAGATGAGTCAATCGTAAATTCTGTTTTCTTTGTATGTGTTTTATCAATTTTCTGTTGTATTGACGTTAATTGATGAAATTTAGGGTCATAGGTGTATTTTATTTCCTGCCCCAGTTCATTTACTTCCTTGAGAAGGTCTCCGTAGTCGTTATAGTCCCAGCTTTTTTCCGTGGTTAATCCTGTTCCCGAGGTAAGATTATCTCCTGTGTATCCATACATTACTGTTGTTTGTTTTATTGGAAGAAGATCATATTTGTATTGATATGTTGTTTCTTTCAATATTTTTTTGTTTGTAACATATTTTACCGTTTCTGTCTCTAAATAGTTTTTATAGTTATCATAAGCATCCTTTTCATCTGTAAACCTGTAATATTTTATTACATTATTATTATCCAAAACATTGCTAGTACGTCTTCTTCCAAAGTTATACGTTAATTTATTACTCTTTGAACCTTCATCGCCTTCTTGTTCTTCTCTGGTATTAATTTTATAAATCCCTTTTATTGAACTAGCTTTATCTTTATAGATACGAAATTCATCGTATCTATAAGTAAATAACGATTTCCCATGATTAGGATATTTAATTTCTTTTAAATTTGCAAAATAGTATTTTTCGTAATTCACATCATTTTCACAGTCAAATGTAAATAATGCAATTTCACGATCGTAATCAAAATATGTATAAACTGCTAATTCATCTCTTATTGCCCTTAAAACATATTCTTGCTTATGGCTGAAAGGTAAATATGCTCTATATGCGTCTTCTAAAAGTATTGTACAGGTAGGATCGGCTTCGGTATCTCCCGGTGCTATTATGTTAACTATTTTGTAATCATCACCATAATAACTGCTATTACTTATATATTTTATTTTGGTTATTCTTCCAAGTGTATCCGTTATTGAAATTTCACTACTTGAAGGATATGTAAATTTTATGGTATTTCCATACCTATCAGCTTTACCAATAAGCTTACCTTTTCTATCAAAATAGGTTTTTCGTCCATCCTTGTACATTAAACGATAATATGATGTCGTTTTGTTATTGGTAAATTCTTCTACGGGAAAATGAAGCATCATATCTTTTACTTTGTGCCCATACAGATTTGAATGCATAATATTTTCTGTAGCTATGCTATGAATTCTATATATTTCACCATTACCAAAATGTAAATAACGTATATAATATCCACTTTCTTCGTCTTTTATCTTTTCAATGAAAGGCATATTAAACGACCACCCAGCGCCTAACTTATATGTCTCCTCTAAAGCTGTCGTTTTATCAACGTAATTTACAACTTTACCTTTACTATTATAACGAAATGCTATATCACCAAAGTTTGCGTTTAATGAGTTGTAGTAAATAGATATATCTAAATCTAACCCATTCCTCCCTGGTAAATGTAATAGTTTTCTCTCAAAAGATAGATTTCCTGTTTTTATATCAATTGATTCATGATTGTTTTCTTTAACATCATACGGGGAACTAAGGTACCTTTCATAATCAATTTCATCCTGACTAGCAGCTACTGTATTTAATTTGTCCGTACTATGTGAGCTTAATCTCACGTCCACCTTACAAGTAGCCGTATACCCTCCATCTAAGGTTGTTGCAGTTATTGTAGTAGTCCCTTCTCCTTTTCCTGTAACTATTCCGTCCCAATCAGCAGTAGCAATTGTTTCGTCACTACTACTCCAAAGTATGTACCTATTTGTAGCATATTCAGGTAATGTTGTTGCAATTAGTTCAAGCATTTCTCCAGTGGAGATAGTAGCACTTTTTTTATTTAAACTAATCCCCTTTACTTTTGTAATTTTCTCCTCTACCCCTACTGCACAATAGGCAATATGGTTACCTTCTTCTGTTGTTGCAGTTATAAAGGCTGTTCCTATGTTAATTCCTGTTATATTTCCTTTCTGATTTACGGTTACAATATTTTCGTTACTACTTTTCCATATTACTTTTTTGTTTTTTGCATTACTGGGCGTTACTTCTGCATTTAAGCTATCCTTTCCACCTATTGTAATGTAGCTTCTAGTCTTATTTATAGTTATATCGGCTATCTCGCTTTTTTCATCCTCATCATCATCCCCTGTAGCTACTTCTTCATTGTCAAAGTTCCATGACCCCATCATATCGTCAGACCCTACAAGAGAAGTATTAGTTGCAAGAAATGCTGCATCCTCTGATTCTAAAATATTGTTTGTTTTATTATCACCATTATCATCCACTGTCACTATTTCTGGATCGTTATCACTTTCATTAAGTATTATATTGGAATTATTACTTGTAGTATCTGCATCAAAAGCCATTACCGTAATTGGGCTCGTATTAAATACAAATATTGAACAAATTAGTATTGCTATACATTTCCTTAACTTATACAAAATTTATACCTCCTTAAAATATTGTACAATACCAAATCACCGTTTAGTATGTTAACTGCACATTGATTAAATTCCCCCCTGTATCATAACTGTAGTGAACTACTTCTCCAGTCGAAAGCTCAATATATTTAAGACGGTTTGAATCATCATAAGTATAATTGTGTTTTTTGTTAGGAATTTCTATTTTGCTGTTGTTTGTAACGCTTTGTTCCAAAAAATTTTGTAATATTGTTCCGTCTGTTGCTTTTATCACACCTGCTGTATAAGATATTTTCACATTTTGTGATGTATTGTATATTGCTTTTTTCACTGTTAGTTCAATGGTATCAAGCGATGTGCCTCTCGTTACTGCGGTAATGTTTTTTTCTATTCCATTTACTGTCACTATAAATCCCCCCGGAGCTTTCGGTGGTACTGCCATATTTTTGTTAAAGGTTAATATTATTTTTTTACCATCTGTTGTTGTCTCCGTGCTAAGAAGAACTGGAAATAATGTGTGAGTGATTACATCAATTGCATTACTAGCTTTTGATACATTACTAGCTTTATCATATGCTTTAACGTAAAAGACACATTTTGTCCCCGGTGCAAGTCCTGTTACTGTGTATGTTGTTCCTGTTACTTTTTTGATCAGTTTATTACCATGATATATTTCATATCCAGCTACACCCACATTATCAGTAGCTTTATCCCATACTAAGGTTATGCTGTTAATTGTTTTATCTGTACTTCTTAAGTTTTGCGGTATTGTTGGTGCTTCTATATCTGTAGTGGTACTTGGGGTAATTGTTTTACTCCACCTACTTGTTACTTGTGCATTTTTTGCTTTTATACGATAGCTATGCTTACTTGCAATTGCTAATCCTGTGTGTTTATAGCTTGTACTGTTTCCAATATCTATGACTTTGCCATCAGCTTCTATTTCATAAGAAGTAGCATTTACTACTGCATCCCATTTTATTGTAATGCTGTTCATGGTTGCTGTTGCTGTAATGTTCTTTGGCGATTCGAGTAATGTAAATTCACTAATTTTATTACTGGCTTCCGATATATTTCCTTTTTTATCGAAAGCTTTGACGAAAAAGGAATACTTTGTCCCTGATTTAAGTCCTGTAACTGTATATGTTGTTCCTGTTACTTTTTCTATTAGTACAGTTTCCTTATATATTTCATATCCAACTACACCCACATTATCAATAGCTTCATCCCAGGCTAAGGTTACGCTAGTACTGGTTTTCTCAGTACTTCTTAAGTTTTGCGGCACCGTTGGTGCTTCTGTATCAGTGCTTGTACTTTGGGTTATTGTTTTGCTCCACCCGCTTGTCATTTGTGCATTTTTTGTTCTTACACGGTAGCTATGCTTACTTGCAATTGCTAATCCTGTGTGTTCATAGCTTGTTTTATTTCCGTTATCTATGGCTTTGCCATCGACTTCTATTTCATAGGAAGTGGCATTTGCAACTGCTTCCCATGTTACAGTTATGCTGTCCATGGTTGCTGTTGCTGTAATATTCTTCGGTGCTTCAAGTGTTACCACTGTGCTATTGTTTTTTACTGTTTTATTACTAAAGCTATCTAATTCTCCACCGTCAACCGATTTTACTGTTCCTTTGGTATATGACACTTCGATACTAGCAGCATCTGCATAGATAATATTCTCAAGGCTTAATTCGATAACACTGCTATCATCATCGTTTAATCCAATTCCCTCAACTGGATTGTCTTTTCCATCTACTTTAATGGCAAATCCAGCAGGTGCTTCTTGTGGCTCTGCCATTTCTTTATCAAATGAGATTAATACCTTACTCCCCTCTGCATTTGTTTCTGCTTTTACAACGGTGGGGACAACGGTTATCTCAGTCTTTACGCTGATTCTATTGCTTTCTTCCGAGATATTTACTGCTTTATCGTATGCTTTTACAGCAAAGGAGTATTCTGTCCCCGGTTCAAGCCCTGTTACTGTACATGTTGTTTCTGTTTCTGTTACTTTTTTTACTAATGCAGTTCCTTGATATATTTCATATCCAGTTACGCCCACATTATCACTTGCTTCATCCCATGCCAATGTTATGCTTGTACTGGTTTTCTCGATACTTTTTAAATTCTGTGGCACTGTCGGTGCTTCTGTATCTTCTATAGTTATTTTCCCTGTTAAT
>JAQUGH010000019.1:0-18316 GCA_028684195.1 Clostridia bacterium
ACTTGATCAACGTTCGCAATTAATGGTCTCTCTAGCTCAGAAAAGCGAGGTAAAACCTCTTCTATCACAGCCTTTTTGTTATCTTTATCTATTTTTGTACAAACAACGTTATCACCCGGAAAAAATGTCTGCTTTTTTAAACGGAATCTCCCTCTCAATGAACACTCCCAAATGTTTTTATCCTCACTCAATATATAATAAAATCCGCTGTATCTTTTAACAATTATTCCTTCAAACTTCACAAATTCCCTCCTATCCATCGACAAGCTTTTCTATCAGCTTATTAAGCCCCGGGACCTGAACTCACAACCAGATTTATTGTAGTTCCCTGTAAAATTTCGCTTCCCACACTTGGATCTTGACGAATCACAATATTTTTAGCATATTTATAACTAGGTTCAGGCTCAGTTATACCCAAGGTTAAGTGGTTCTCTTCTATTGCACTTTTAGCTTCAGTTAGCTTCAATGTTATCAAATCCGGCATTTTAATATAAACAGGTTCTGGTCCCTTACTAACAACTAATTTAACCGCTGTTCCTTTAGCTATAGTTTCGTCAGCAGCAGGTTTTTGTGCAATAACTATATTATCATAAATTTGACTGTTATATACCTTTTCTATTTCGACAGTAAAGTCCCAGTTAGAAAGAGTGATTTCTGCTGATAGCAATGTTTCTCCAATAACACGAGGTACTTTAACCAGCTTCGGCCCATCACTCACCGTAACCGTAACCTTGCCCTTTTTCTTTACAGTCTCATTAACCTTTGGTGATTGACTTATAATCAAGCCTTCGGTAACTGTAGGATGCTTAACGGGTTCCCCTACTTCAAGAACCAAATCATATTTTTTTAATTTTAATTTTGCCTCATCAACAGTAATGTTTTTAATATCAGGTACTTTAACTTCTTTTTTGCCAAATACCATCACTGCCATATAAATACCTATTGCAAAACTAATAGACAATAAAAGTGCTATTATCCACATCCATAATTTTGCAGGAATAGCAAATTTGCTTTTCTGTTTCTTTCTTGTAGCGAACTTAGGTAAAATAATAGTATCCTCTGTAACTTGATTAGCTTTTTTTTCTTCAAAACGGTTATATAAATGAGCAGAAATTAAAGCTTCTTTTAATTCTCTCACAGAATTATACCGTTTTTGGGGTTCTTTCTCCATAGCCTTTAATATGACTTTTTCCAAGGCTTCTCCTATTTGAGAATTAATCTTACTAGGTGGTGTAGGATCATTTTGCAGTTTATTAAGCACCACACTAATAGGCGATTCTCCTTTAAAAGGAAGCCTTCCCGTCAACATTTCATAAATAACAACACCTAAAGAATATATATCTGACTTTTCATCCGAAATTTCGCCCCTTGCTTGTTCAGGAGAAAAATAATGCACCGACCCCATGACACTGTCAGTATGCGTAATAGTAGCAGCAGATACAGCTCGTGCTATTCCAAAATCTGTAACTTTGATTTTCTCTTCTTTTGTTATCAAAACATTATGGGGTTTAATATCACGATGAATCACATTATGCTCATGAGCATGTTCAATTGCATCACAGATCTGTTCAGCAATCCGCACTGTTTCCGAAATGCTTAAATTTCCTTTCTCTTTTATTATTTCTTTAAGATTACGTCCTTCTACAATTTCCATGACAAGATAATATGTTCCATTATCATCTCCAACATCATAAATATTAACAATATTGGTATGAGAAAGACTTGCTACTGCCTGTGCCTCTCTACGAAAACACGAAACAAATTCTTCGTCAGAGGTTAGTTGCTCTCGTAGTATCTTTACAGCCACCATACGATTAAGATAAATATCTCTGGCACTGTATACTAGAGCCGTACCACCGCCGCCAATTTGTTTTATAATTTCATACCGCTTACTCAAAATTCGTCCTATCACCATCTCACCCCTTTCCCCAAAAAGGTAGCACCCAAGTATTGCTTATTCATATTGAATAAGCATAGCAGTGATATTATCGTTACCACCCCGTTCAAGGGCCTTTTTTATCAAACTGTCAACTTTAACTTTTAAAACATCATCATTATCTATGATACTGTGTATTTCCTCGTCACTAACTAAATTATATAGTCCATCAGTACATAATAATAATTCATCACCTGCTTGAACAGAAATCTCCAACAAATCGATCTGAGGTTCTGGCTCTGTTCCTAATGCTCGCGTCAAAATATTACGTTGCGGATGATTTTGTGCTTCTTCCAAAGTTAGCCCACCTTTTTGAAAAAGTTCATTAACTAAGGAATGATCCTGAGTTAATAATTTTGAACTACCTTTTCTAAATAAATACGCTCTACTATCACCAATATGGGCTATATATAATGTTTCTAAATGAAATAAAGCTGCTGTCACTGTCGTTCCTATAACTGGATAATCCTCTTCCCGTCCACGACTTATAATAAGCTTATTAGCCTTAGTCAGTGCATCTAAAAGTACTTTGGGACAATCAATATCCTTATCTGGTAAAATAATACTATCATCCAGAATTTTGATTGTTATACCGCTAGCTAATCTCCCACCTTCGTGACCACCCATCCCATCCGCCACTACAAAAAGACCCTTTTCAGTAGACACCAAATAATTATCTTCATTCTCTTTTCTTACAAATCCAATCTCCGACAAAGCATTTGCCTTCAATGCCTTTCACCTCACATTATAGAACCAGCCAATTGCCCACAAGCCGCTTCAATATCACTACCCTTTTCTTCTCTTATCACAACATCAAGCCCTTTTTCTCTTAAAGCAACAACAAATTTTTTTATTTTCTCTGATGATGGTTTATTAAATGCGCCATCAGAAACTGTATTAATCGGAATCACATTAATATTAGCTTTTATTCCTCGCAGAAGAGTGGATAATTCAACAACCTGCTCCATATTATCATTAAACCCCTTCACCAAGGCATACTCAAAGGTCACTCTCCGACCTGTTTTTTCTATATACCTACGACAAGAATTTATCAATTTTCCAAGCGGATACTGCTTGTTTACTGGCATAATCTCATTCCGCAGCTTATCATTAGGTGCATGTAGAGATACTGCTAAAACAATATCTATATTTTCTTCAGCCAAGCTTTCAATTTGTGGCACTAATCCGCAGGTTGACACAGTTATACGCCTAATACCTATTTTTTGACCTTCCTCATGATTCAATATTCTAATACTTTTTAAAACCTCTGGCAAGTTCAAAAGTGGCTCGCCCATCCCCATATAAACAAGATTATTTATTTTAAACTGCTGATCTTCCTTTTTTCTTAAATAGGTTAAATCAAGAACTTGTCCCACTATCTCACCAGCAGTAAGGTTTCTTACAAAACCCATTTTCCCTGTAGCACAGAATTCACATCCCATAGGACAGCCTACCTGTGTAGAGATACAAAGAGTTGTGCGTTTTTTTGAAATAGCACCACCATGAAATAGCAAAACGCTTTCTATTCTTTTACCATCCTCCAATTCCAAAAGATACTTACGAGTACCATCACAGCTAACCCTTTCTAAGATTAATTTCAAAGGACTAAATCGTAAATTTTGAGAAAGCTTATCTTGAAGAGTATTGCTAAGATTGGTCATCTCTGACCAATCTTGAACTACCCTAGCTTGAACCCAGCAAAAAATCTGCTTGCCTCGGAAGGATTTTTCTCCCAACTGGGCTAAATAATCTATTAATTCATTTTTATATAACCCTCTGACATCCAAACTACTTTTTCCCATAAAACACAACCTTAAAATCATATTATATCTTTTAACTTAAAAACGCACAATATCATTATTTTTTTGTCAACCCGGCAATAAAAAATCCTTCCATTTCATCCTCAAAAGGCAGGTATTGTCTCATTCCATTTTGTAATTCCTCTTTTTCTTCCTCTGAACGGAATGTATACGGAAAATATGTGGTCAGATCAAAGCTAACCATATCTGCATGTTCTTTTTTGAACTTATCTATCACATCAAAATTTTCCTCTGGTTCCAAAGTACAAGTACTATATATTAACTTAGCTCCCGGTGCCAAAACATGATAAACACTTTCCAGTATTCTACCCTGTAGTACTGCCAATTGCTCAATATCATTACAGCTTTTCCGCCACCGTGAATCTGGTCTCCTTCGCAGCACTCCCAGCCCAGAGCAAGGGGCATCCACTAAAACTAAATCAAATAAACAATCCACTTCCTTTTCAACAGAAGTAGCGTCTAAAAGTCGTGTTTCTATATTATTTATTCCCAACCTATTTGCGTTTTCTTTAATCAGTCCTAAACGATGTTGATGAATATCACATGCTATGATTTTACCTTTGTTCTTCATTAATTGAGCTAGATGAGTAGTCTTTCCCCCTGGTGCTGCACAAACATCAAGCACCTTCATTTCTGGTTGCGGATTTACTACGTGTGACACAAGCATTGAACTCTCATCCTGCACCGTAAAATAACCCTCTTGAAAACTTTTTAGGAGATAAATAGGAAGTGCTGATTTAAGTAATATTCCTTCAGGTACCCTTGTACTTCTCGCTACCTTGCAACCTTCTTTTATTAATCGTTCTTCAAGCTCATCCGATGAACAACGTAAAGTATTAGTTCTAATCCACAATTCCGCTTGTGTATTATTAAATTCACAGAGCTTCTCGGTATTTTTTAACCCATAACGTGCTAACCAACGTTTTAACATCCAACGAGGATGGGAATATATAACCTCCAAATATTTTAAAGAATCATTTTCAATCAGTGGCAAAGCTATTTTTTCAGGCTCTCTCAGATAATTACGAAGAACACCATTTATCAAGGAAGCCACTCCTGGATAAAAAAACTTTTTAGCAAGCTTCACAGACTCATTAGTAACAGCCGAAGGAGGAACTCTATCCATAAAAAGCAACTGATAAAAAGATAACCTTAATAAAACTCGTGGCCTATCTTTTAACTTATCCGGTTTTTTTACTGTCTTTTCTATCATCCAATCCAATCTAAGACGGAACTTCACCGTTCCATAAACAATTTCCGTGATAAATCCCCTATCTAAAGCTGTAAGCCCTCGATTATTTCTCAAAGTCTCATCGAGTATCAGGTTGGCATAAGCCCCTTCTTCTATTTTTAATAATATTTTATACGCAATTTCCCTTGCATTCATCTAATCATCCCTATTTCCCAATAATCCTAACATCAATAAAAGTCTCAACAATTGAAGCAAGCTAACAAGTAAAGCTGCTACATAAGTTAAGGCAGCGGCACTCAATACTTTTTTAGCTCCCCCTATTTCATCTCTTGCAACAAAATCACCACTTTCTAAAAGTGCTACTGCTCGACTAGAAGCATTAAATTCCACCGGCAACGTAACTAACTGAAAAATAACAACAGCTGAAAATAAATATAGCCCAATCCGTATTAATTCAGGGCTTATGAAAAATCCAAGAATAAATATTGGAAAAGCTAAGGTAGAACCTAAATTAGCTACCGGAACCAAGCTATTCCGAAGATTCAAAGGTAAATATCCTGTAGCATGTTGAATAGCGTGACCTGTTTCATGGGCAGCTACCCCTAACGAAGCTAGGGATGTTCCGCTATACACCTGTGTGGAAAGATTTAATACTTTTGTTCTTGGATCATAATGATCCGTCAATTGTCCTTCAATCATTTGCACGTCTACATGACCTAATCCTTTAGACTGTAATATTTCCCTAGCCACTTGGGCTCCAGTAATTCCCCTCTGTGCAGTAACCTTAGAATAACGAGCAAAAGTAGACTTTACTTTTGCCTGTGCGTACATAGCTAATAATAATCCTGGAATTACAATAATCATAGTTGGATCAAAAAACGGATTATAAAACATCCTACTAACCTCCCTGTTTGAAAAATTTAATCGCTTCCTCAACTTTATTTAAATCAACTCTAGTATTGGTACAAGGACCTTCGGGTCGTTCATTCACCACACCAACAACAGGCAATCCTACTACATCCTGTATACCACTTGTCAAGTCCCTTTCACAAGCAACAGCCACCACTGCCTGGGGACGATACTCTTTAATAGCCTTGCGAGCCATTGTGCCTCCTGTAGCAATCATCAGATAAGCATCATGCTTTTTAACAAGTTTTATTAAATCTGCTATGGGACATTTTCCACATCCTTTACAATTATTAACGTCTATGGTTATTTTATGAGGGCAATGTGCCCACTGCAAGCAATGAGGTGCTAAAATCATAACCCTTTCAATAATTTCATGTTTATTATTAGTTTTCGTTTTGGCAAGTTGGTTAGATACTTGAATATATGAATTTTTTATTTTCATTTCATCCATACCAAACCACTTACCCAAGCTAAGTGCCAAAGGAAAAAGAAAATTAATAGCAGTATGCATGGCACTTTGAAGAGATACAACATTTTTAGAACGCCATAAGCTCCAAACTAATCCTCCAATTCCAAAAGCTAAAAGTATAATAAGAATTATAACACAAGCAAGAGCCACAGTTAATATAAACTTATTTAGAAATATTGCCGGTCGAGTAACAACCCACCAAGCAAAAGCAACTATTGCCATCAAGATGACAAAGCTACAAGCAAGCAGACCTACAAAAACTCTCTTTTTTACTTTATTACTTGAATTATTATTTTCCTGCACCAAAAACATAACCCACCTCTACATGATAGCCATTTATAAAACTTTGAGCCGACATTATATTTTTCCCCATTGGTTTCACCATTTTAACTAAAATACTGCCTTCCCCTGTTTGAACAACAAAACCCTTTCCTTTAATCAAAGCAAGAACTGCTCCCGGCATATTTGTCTGCTTCATATCATAAGTTTCGGCTTCCATGATTTTAAAATTATTCCCTTGGAATAGCGTAAAAGCTCCAGGCCACGGATTCAAAGCTCTAATTTGATTACAGATGTTTCTCGCTGTACTATCCCAACAAATTAGTTCATCTTCTCTTTTTAAAGGATAGGCATAACTAGATTTCATTCCTACCTGGGAAACTGGTTCTACTTTTCCCTCAATCCATAATGGAAGTGTCTTGAGCAAAGATTCAACACCGACTTGTGCCAAACTGTCATGAAGCAAACCGAAGGTATCATTTAAAGCAATCTCTACTTCTTCTTTTGCAAGCATATCCCCTGTATCCAATCCTTTATCCATTAGCATGATGGTCACACCAGTCTTTTTTTCACCATTCATTACAGCACGTTGGATCGGAGCCGCTCCTCTATAATATGGCAGTAACGAAGCATGTACATTAATACAACCATAGTGAGGTATTCTTAATAATCTTTCCGGTAGTATTTGTCCAAAAGCTGCCACAACAATAAAATCCGGCTTTATTTCCTCCAATAAATTTATAAAATCGTCATCCTTAACCCTAAGCGGCTGCATTACTTTCAGTCCTAATTCTATAGCCCTTTCTTTTACCGGAGACCAGCTTAATTTCCCGCCTCTCCCCTTAGGTCGATCGGGTTGTGTAACTACAAATTCAATATCATAACCTGTATTATACAAACCTTCCATCACAGGCACTGCAAATTCTGGAGTCCCCATAAAAATTATTCGCATATTTCCTCACTCCGGTCTTATGTTTTGAGCCTTATCAATAAACAAAATTCCATCAAGATGATCTATTTCATGTTGAAAAGCCCTAGCTAAAAGCCCTTCTCCAGTTATTTCGGTTTTTTCACCCCGACGGTTTAATGCTCTCACCTTAACATTATTTGCTCGAGTTACCTCTCCTTCCATTCCGGGAACGCTCAGACAACCTTCAAAATCCGTTTGAGAACCTTCTCTCATTATTATTTCCGGATTTATTAATTCATATAGAACATCATCAAGTTCAACAATCGCAACACGTTTGGAGATACCTATTTGTGGTGCTGCTAACCCTATCCCATTAGAGGTTGAGTAAAGTGTATCCTTTAAATTATCCAACAATTTCAAAGTATTAGCGTTAACCTCCTGAATCCCTTTCGCTTTTAGACGCAAAACCTCATCACCATTTACAACAATTTTATAAACAGACATTTTCCTTCCTCCTCACAATAAGTTCTGTGGTTCAATATCAATAATAGTTCGGGGCTCTGCACTATATTCCTTAGCTTTTTCTCTTATTATTAACGCCAGCTTCTGTAAATTTCCCAAATCAACACCCTTTACTATTATATGGTACCTGAATCTTTCCCTAATTAAACCCAAAGGGGCAACCGTTGGCCCTAATATTTCAATTTGTTCCTTAAAGTTTAATATTTCCTTTTTCAAGATTACTTCCCATTCTTCTATCCTCTTTAAAACCTGCTCTTCGCTATATCCACTCACTAAAATACGTAGTAAAGAACAAAAGGGAGGATACTGCAAAATCTCCCTATTCGATATTTCCTTTTTAAAAAACTTCTCATAATTCTGTTCCTGTATGGCAGAGAATAAATAATTATCGGGTTCATATGTTTGAATCAATACTTTCCCCAGTTCATTACCTCTTCCGGCTCTTCCTGCTACTTGAGTTAACAATTGATATGCTCTTTCTCCTGCTTGATAATCAGGCATATTCAGGAGAAAATCTGAATTTATAACGCCCACTAATGTTACTTTAGGAAAATCAAGCCCTTTAGCTACCATTTGCGTACCAATTAACACCTTAGCCTTTCCTTCTTGGAACTCTTTTAAGATTTTCAGATGACTATCTTTTTTATGCGTTGTATCGGCATCCATTCTTACAAAATGGGTATTAGGAAATACCTTTGAGAATTCCTCAGCTACCCTCTCCGTTCCCGTTCCATAGTAACGAACATACGAGCTCCCGCAAAACGGGCATCCTTTAGGAATAGGTTGTTGATAATTACAATAATGACAAATTAATTTTGATTTTGAATGATGATAATTGAGAGTAATACTACAATGTGGACAAGTTAGGGGTTTCCCACACTCCCTGCACATAACATAAGTATGAAAACCTCGCCTGTTCATAAATAATATCGCTTGTTTACCCGCATCTAAAGTCTTTTGAAGAGACTCCATAAGTTCTTCACTAAATATGCTCGTATTCCCTTTTTTTATTTCTTTCTTCATATCTATTATTTTTATGCTTGGCATAGGTCTTGATGAAACTCTATGCGACATTTTTAAAACTCCATATTGTCCTTTATAAACCTTTTGAAAAGATTTTAAAGAAGGGGTTGCCGAACCAATTACTAATGTAGCACCAAACAATTCTGCTAATTTTTCAGCAACACAACGAGCATCATAGCGAGGAGCAGGTTCACTCTGCTTATAAGTATTTTCATGCTCCTCATCAATAATAATTAGACCCAAATCAGTAAAAGGAGCAAAAACAGCGGAACGAGGTCCCAATACTACTCTTGCCCTGCCTTCTTTGATTTTCATCCACTCATCATATCTTTCCCCTGGAGCCAACGCACTATGAAGTACCGCTACCTCTTCTCCAAAAGTATCAAGTAATAGGGCAATAACCTGTGGAGTTAAAGATATTTCAGGAACCATATATAATACCTGTCTCCCCAATTTTAATACTTCTTCAATAGCCTGTAAAAAAACCTCTGTCTTTCCACTTCCAGTTACACCGAACAATAGCCATTTTTCATAACCGTTTTTTATACTATTACATATAACCTTACACGCCATTTTTTGCTCTTCATTTAGTAATTCAGGTCTTTCTTTCTTCAATCTCTCTTGAAACGGATTGCGTTCTAAATCCTCTCGTTCTATTTTTATAAAATTTTTATCATAAAGAGCTTTTAGGGAAGCTCTGTTGTAAACACCTTTTTCTTTTAACTCACTCAAGGAATGAGGAACATCCTTTAAAATGTTTAAAATAGCCTTTTGTTTAGGAGCATTCTTACAAGCCTCTGCCATATCTGCGTAATATCCCTTAATACTTACAATCACTTTCTCTTTTTTAACAATCTGGGGAACAAATGTTTTTTTCATTCGAATATAGTTATCCTTCACCATATATTCTAAATCCTTTTGAACAGGTAGCTTCATTTTACGTTTGATTTCTTGACAAGTCAGACCCTTTTCTTGATATTGCTCCAATATTTTTAATATTTCCTTTTCTTTTTCCTGTAATAACAAACCATCCATTAATGATTGTGAATTTGACAAATACACAGTTTTTTCTTTCATCCTAACTGGAGGAGGGAAAAATAACTGCATTGCTTTATTCAACGAACATATATAATAATCTGCGATCCACTTACCTAATTTTAATCCACTTGCAGTAACTACTGCCTCTTCTGCTAACACTTGATACACATCTTTTATAATTTTCAGGGCAGGCTTTCCCTCTTGGACAAACAAAACCAAGCCCTTCATAATTTTTTTTCTGACAGGTATGGAAACCAAAAATCCTGCTTCAATATTCATACTTTGAGGTATTCTATAGGATAGCACTTGATCAAAATCACCAAAGCCATCCGTGATTATTAATATATCAGCATACATTTTTATCACCAGTACCCTCTATTTTTATCATCTAATTTTTATCATCAAACTTGCAAATTAAAATATTCTTTCAATTCATCTACTCTATCTAATCTTTCCCATGGCAAATCTAAATCAAGCCTTCCAAAATGACCATAAGTTGCTATCTGCTTGAAAATAGGGCGACGTAAATTCAATGTCTTAATTATTCCCGCTGGGCGAAGATCAAAAAGCTTTTCAATTGCAGCTACTATCTTCTCTTCATCAACTTTTCCCGTATCAAAAGTATCTACCATAATGCTGACGGGCTTCGCTACCCCGATTGCATAAGCCAACTGTATCTCACACTTATCAGCTAGCCCTGCTGCTACTATATTTTTAGCTACGTAGCGAGCTGCATAAGCAGCCGACCTATCCACTTTTGTGGGATCTTTCCCGGAAAAAGCACCTCCACCATGACGAGCCATTCCACCATATGTATCTACAATTATTTTCCTACCCGTCAACCCCGAATCACCCATGGGACCTCCAATAACAAATCTCCCAGTCGGGTTTATCAGAAATTTTGTTTTCTCATCAATAAGTTCAGATGGAACAACGGGAGTAATTACCTTTTCTATTACATCTTTTTTTATGGTATCCAAATCGACCTCAGCACTATGCTGCGTAGAAACTACTATTGTATCCACTCTTACTGGTTTCCCATTCTCATACTCAACTGTAACCTGAGATTTACCATCGGGACGCAAGTATGGAAGTGTTTTTTGTTTTCTCATTTTAGCAAGACGCTGCGCAATTTTATGAGCTAAAGTAATTGTAAGAGGCATATACTCAGGAGTTTCATTGGTAGCATAGCCAAACATCATTCCTTGATCTCCAGCTCCAATTGTCTCAATCTGCTCATCAGTTATTTCTCCTATTCTTGCTTCTAGTGCCTTATCAACACCCAAGGCAATATCTGTCGATTGCTCATCTATCGCTGTCAACACAGCACATGTTTCCCCATCAAAACCATACTTTGCCCGAGTATATCCAATCTCCTTTATCGTCTGGCGAACAATTTTAGGAATATCGACATAGCAATTTGTCGATATTTCTCCCATTACTAAAACTAAGCCTGTCGTTACTGACGTCTCACAAGCAACCCTAGCTAAAGGATCCTCAGCTAAAATATCATCCAAAATCGCATCAGATATTTGATCAGCAATTTTGTCTGGATGCCCCTCGGTAACTGACTCAGAAGTGAAAAGATTTTTCACCAATTCCATCAACCCCTCGTTGTTATCTCCTATTTTCCATATATAATGTTTTTAATATAACTTACTCAATGTCCAGCTTTCGCTGAACGAGTTCACTTACCACTTCTTTAAGAATTTCCTTAGCTACATCCACTTTATCGAGTTTTCCCAGTTCCTTCTTCGTTCCATTAGGGAAAATAATTGTAACAATATTGGTGTCTTCACCAAAGCCAGCACCTTCTCTTGTCACATCATTAGCCACAATAAAATCTAAATTTTTATTGTGAACCTTCTCAAGTGCATAATCCAACATGTTTTCAGTTTCTGCCGCAAAGCCCACTAAGATCTTCTTGCCCTTATTTTTCCCAAGCTCAGCCAATATATCAGGATTTCTTGTTAATTCTATGTTCAGATCAACAGACTGTTTCTTTATCTTAGCGGCACTTTCCTTTTTTGGTCTATAATCAGCCACAGCAGCAGCCTTAATAATAACTTGGCAATTCTCCCCTTTTGAAAATACTGCCTCATACATTTCTCGTGCCGTTTCTACCTTAATTAACTCTATTCCGGGAAATTTTTTAATCTCTGTGGGTCCACTTATAAGCGTTACATCCGCTCCTAATAGATAAGCCTGTTTGGCTATAGCATAACCCATCTTACCTGAACTCCTGTTAGTCAAATATCGCACAGGATCTAATGCTTCCCTAGTAGGTCCTGCTGTAACTAAAACCTTTTTTCCCAATAACAGCTTGTCCTTGACTAATAACTTTTCCGCTTCACTAACCAATACTTCTAATTCAGCTAATCTCCCCTGCCCCTTAGTCCCACAAGCCAAATCTCCATACTCTGGATCAACAAAATTGTAACCTTGTTTCTTTAACTTAGCAATATTATCCTGAGTAATCGGATTCAAATACATATTAACATTCATTGCTGGTGCAATTAAAACTGGAGCTCTTGTCGCCATAATAGTAGTTGTTAAAAAATCGTCTGCAATGCCACTACACACTTTACCAATTAAATTTGCTGTAGCAGGCACTATCATAAATAGATCCGCTGCTTCAGCTAATCCTATATGCTCAACATTCCAATGTTCAGGTTCAGAAAACATATTTGTTATAACGGGGTTTTGTGAAAGTGTTCTCAAAGTAAGGGGGGTAATAAATTCTCGAGCCGCTTTAGTCATTATGCATTGCACCCGAGCTCCCCTTTTCTTGAGGTAACTTACAAGTTCAGCTCCTTTATAAGCAGCAATACTACCGGTAATCCCTACTACAATAAATTTATCTCTAAACATAGTATCCCCCCTATTTAATACCTCCCTCGCAAGCTATAATGTTTATTTTCCCTGCAGCAATCTCCTTCATAGCAATAGTTACAGATTTTATACTATCTACACTTACCCCTTCAACAAGTGGTTCATCTCCATCTGTTAGCATCCTAGCCCTTCTTGCCGTTGCAACAACCAAAGAATATTTGGAATCTGCTCTTTTCATTAAAGAATCCATAGAAGTTCTACCCATAATAAATTTACACCTCCCAATATATTATCCTATATCTGCTTTCAAACTATCCAAACGTGTTATATTGCACCTTTCTGCCACAATTATAGCTCGTATACTTTCCACCGCCTTGTCTATATCATCATTTACAACAACATAATCATAATTACTAATACACCGCATTTCCTCATCTGTCTGGCTCATACGTTTTTTTATTTCTTGGTCACTTTCCGTTCCTCTAAAAGTAATCCTCCTTATAAGTTCTTCTTTTGATGGTGGAGCAATAAAAATAAAGACCCCTTCAGACCATTTACTTTTCACCTTCATTGCCCCTTGCACATCAATCTCTAGTATGCAATCTTTACGTTTATCTATAACCTCCTGCACATAATCAATGGGTGTACCATAATAATTGTTATAAACCTTAGCCCATTCCAATAATTGATTATCCGCAATAAGTTTCTCAAAATCTTCCTTGGAATAAAACCAATACTCTTTTCCATGGACTTCGCCTGGTCGTGGTTTCCTTGTCGTTGCTGAAACAGAATAATCAATATCGCTATACTTTTTTAACAAAGCACGACAAAGTGTGCCTTTTCCAACCCCAGATGGTCCTGAAATCACGATAAGATTGCCCTTATTATTGTTAATACTCATTTTATCTCACCACTTAAATTGTAGTATCTTCACTACTAGTTATTTCCTTTGAATCAAGGCGATGCGCAACAGTTTCCGGTTGGACAGCTGAAAGGATAACATGTTCACTATCCGTTATAACTACTGCTCTAGTTCTACGTCCATAAGTTGCATCTATCAACATGCCCTTATCTCTCGACTCTTGAATAATTCTCTTGATGGGTGCTGATTCAGGACTTACAATAGCTATAATTCTATTAGCAGAAACTATATTTCCAAATCCAATGTTAATTAATTTAATATCCACGTAGCTTTCCCCCATACTATTCAATATTTTGAACCTGTTCTCTGATTTTTTCTAGCTCACTTTTCATTTCAACAACACAATTTGTTATCTCCAAATCATTAGCTTTTGCACCAATGGTATTGACCTCTCTGTTCATCTCTTGCACCAAAAAATCTAATTTTCTACCCACTGCTGTGTCTTTATCTAAGCTTTGTGTAAACTGGATAAAATGACTATCAAGTCTCACAAGCTCCTCATCAATATTACACCGTTCAGCAAAGATTGCTACTTCCATCGTTAATCTATCTTGATCAATTTTACCTTCTTCAAGAATCTCCTTAAGACGACCTGCCAGCTTTTCTCTATATATCTCCACCACTCGCACACTTTTTTCCTTGATTTTACCATGAAAACGTTGCAACAAATCTACTCTTTCAATTAAATCATTTCTTAGTTCTTGTCCTTCTTTTTCCCTCATCTCCACTAAAACTAACATCGCCTCATGAAGAGCAGGAAGCATATCCTCCCAAATAAATTTCATTTCCTCTTCTGACTCTTCCAGCTCAAGGACTTCCGGAAACTGAACTAGCTGAGCAACCCCTATATCAAAAGAAGTTTCGGTAATCGTTGCCACTTCTCTTAACACTTTATAATATGCCAAGGCTAAATCTTTGTCAACCATAAGTTTCCTTGCTTTATTGCCCGTTTCCTCTACTTTTATAAAAGCCTCTATCCGTCCCCGAGAAATATTATTTAAAATATATTTCTTAATAGGTTCTTCCAAAGAAGAATACTGCCGAGGTATTTTTATCTGAACCTCTCCATACCGATGATTCACCGCTTTTATTTCTACAATTATCTGTTTAACCTTGCCTATGTGCTCCCCTCGTCCAAAGCCGGTCATGCTTTTAACCAAGATAAGTTTACCCCCTAGTCTTAAAATTAAAACTCAACTTTTCCTAAATTCTTTTCCAAGCGAGCTAATCCTTCACTTATACGTTCATCAGGAATAGTTATAGAAATGCGAAAATATCCTTCACCATACTCACCATAGCCACTACCAGGCGTAACAATTACACCTGCCTTTTCCAAAACATATTCGGCAAAAGAAGCAGACGTGTAACCTTTGGGTATAGGAGCCCAAATATAGAACGTACCCTTCGGCTTAGAAAGATTCCAACCCATTCTGTTTAACCCTTCGATAATCTTGTCTCTCCTACTTTTATAGATCTTACAAATTTCATTAATATTATCCTTAGATTCAGTAAGTCCTTTGATTGCCGCATACTGAATAGCCTGAAACTGACCTGAATCAATATTTGATTTCAATCTTCCCAAACATTCTACTACATCTTGTCTTCCAACAACCCAACCTACACGCCAACCTGTCATATTAAAAGGTTTAGAAAGAGAACCAAACTCAACTCCTACCTCTTTTGCACCCGGAATTTCCAAAAAACTAGTCGGTCTATAATCGTCAAATGCTATTTCTGTATACGCAGCATCATGGCAAACAATAATATTATATTTTTTAGCAAAATCCACAACTTCTACAAAAAATTCTTTGCCAGCTACCGCTCCCGTTGGATTATTAGGATAATTAATAAACATTAATTTAGCTTTTCGAGCTACCTCTTCCGGGATTTTAGTCAGATCCGGTATAAATCCATTTTTCTCTAACAACGGCATAGGGTATACTTCCCCACCTGCCAAAAGCGTTCCAATACCATAAACAGGATAACCCGGATCAGGAACTAGATTAATATCACCAGGATCTACATAACAAAAATTTATATGCCCTATTCCTTCCTTAGAGCCAATGAGATTAATCACCTCTTTACGAGGATCTAACTCCACACCAAAATTTGTTTTATAGTAATCACTTACAGCCTGACGGAAAGATAACATTCCCACTGAAGAAGGATATTGATGATTAATTGTATTATTTGCTTCCTTACAAAGCTCATCTATAATTGGCTGAGGTGTAGGCATATCTGGATCCCCTATTCCAAAGCTAATAATATCAATGCCCTTTTCTTTAGCCTCTTCAATTTTTTTTTCAATCCTCGCAAATAAATATGGGGGTAATTTCTTTATTCTCGTTGCTTCCAAAAATAAAACATCCTTTCTCTAATTAAAGTAAAACTTCTATTTTAAAAAAATTAATTTAACTCAAATAACACACTATCTTGAATCTCACCTGAAAAAGTCCTCTTAGCAGGTCCGGTCATATAAACATGATTATTATTAGCCCATTCAATATACAAGGTTCCACCTGGTAAATTCATTTTGGCTTTTCGACCTGTTTTCTTATTCAAAACTGATGCAACCAAAGATGCACATGCCCCCGTACCACAAGCTAATGTTAATCCAGCACCTCTTTCCCACACTCTCATTTCTATTTCACGCTCGTTAATAATCTCTAAAAAATGAACATTTGATTTCCTGGGAAATACTGGGTTAGTCTCTATTGCAGCTCCATACTTTGCAACATCCAGATTACTCACATCATCCACAAAAACTACACAATGAGGAACTCCCATTAACAAAGCCGTTATCTTAAATGTAGTATCCAAAACCTTTAAAGGTTCATTGATAACTTGTCCTACAAAACCAAGTATAGGAACCGAGCTTCCTTCCAAGGAAGGTTCTCCCATATCAACAGTAACCCCAACCACCTTCCCTTTTTCTAATATAAGATGTGGGGACATAATACCCGCCAATGTTTCTACCTTAAAAACTTCTTTTTTAACAATACCCTCTTCATACACATATCTAGCAAAGCAACGAATGCCATTTCCGCACATCTCCGCTTCACTTCCATCTGAATTAATTATACACATTTTAATATCTGCTATTTCAGAAGGTAAAATAATAATTAGACCATCCGCACCTATCCCAAAATGTCGATCACACAAATTAGAAGCTACATCTAAAAGATTTGATGGGGATTTTTCTTTAAGACCATTAATTAAGATAAAATCATTTCCTGCACCTTGCATTTTAACAAATCTCACACACTTCACCTCTACGTTTAATTTATATATAACTCTCCCTTTCTCCTAATTTTAACAGTACGATACAAAGACTGCAAGAGGTTAATCCCCACCGTAAGACAAATTATAAGAATCCAATGGGCAATATTCAAGGATACTGTTTTAAAAACCGATTGAAAAAGCGGTATATAGATAACTAACAACTGCATTACTACCGAGCAAAGAACAGCTCCTACAAGATATAGATTAGTAAAAAAACCTATATCAAAAATAGAATATTTTTCAGAGCGACACTGGAAAACATACGAAAGCTGTGCAAAAACCAAGGTAGAAAAAGCCATCGTTCTCGCCAACATAAGATCCCTTCCCCCTAAATAAAATCCAATTATGTAGGTAAGCAAAGTAACTATAGCAATACTTGATCCTCTTGTCAAAATGTCTCTTGGTAATCCATGGGCAAAAATGCTTTCCTTGGGGCTACGAGGTTTCCTTTCCATTATATCAGGATCCCCCGAATCCAGACCTAGAGCCATCGCAGGCAACCCATCTGTAACTAAATTAACCCATAAGATCTGAATAGGAAGCAACGGTAAAGGTAAGCCCATAAGCGTTGCCACAAACATCGTCATAACTTCACCCACGTTACTTGCCAAAAGATAACGAATGAATTTTCTTATATTATCATAAATAATTCTTCCTTCTTCGACTGCTGCCGCAATAGTAGCAAAATCATCATTACCTAAAATCAAAGAAGACGCCTCTTTGGTTACATCTGTACCATTTATCCCCATGCTGATGCCTATATTAGCTTCCTTTACAGCCGGAGCATCATTGACACCATCACCCGTCATAGCAACAATATGCCCTCTTTTTTTAAGAGCTTTCACAATACGCAATTTGTGTTTAGGCGAAACTCTAGCATAAACAGCAATCTGATCAACTTGATGATTTAATTGATAATCAGTTAAATCATCAAGCTCTTGCCCTGTCATCACCCTACTCTTTGCATCATAAATTATATTCATTTCTCTGGCAATAGCTTCTGCTGTATTTTTATGATCTCCCGTTATCATAACCGTTTTGATCCCAGCTCTTCTACAGACTTTTACTGCTTTTTTTGCTGATTCACGTGGTGGATCAATCATACCTGCAAGAGCTACAAAAACAAGTTCCTTTTCCAATTTATTATCTATTTCATTATCTATTTCATTATCTATTTCATTA
>JAQUGH010000019.1:18416-22709 GCA_028684195.1 Clostridia bacterium
ACAGACTTTTACTGCTTTTTTTGCTGATTCACGTGGTGGATCAATCATACCTGCAAGAGCTACAAAAACAAGTTCCTTTTCCAATTTATTATCTATTTCATTATCTATTTCATTATCTATTTCATTACCGTTTTTATTTTTATTTTCAAATTGACAAGCATTAGATATTTCACGATATGCAAGACCCAAAACACGTAAGGATTCCAACGCCATACCATCATTTGCTGTTAATATTCTTTTTTTAATATCCTTAGTTAAGGCTATGACTTTACCTTCCCACCATACCTTACTACATAAATCCAAGATAACATCAGGTGCACCCTTAGTGTAAATTAATTTATCCTCTGTGTTTTGGTGATAAACAACACTCATCCTTTTTCTGTCTGAATCAAAAGGAATTTCATATAACCTTTTTTCATTCTTTTCCAATGCTTCACGCCAAAATCCTGCCTTTGCCGCCGAAACAAGAAGTGCCCCTTCTGTAGGATCGCCTGCAATATCCCATTGCTCCTTTGCTTTCCTAAATAATCCACTAACAAGAATATCCTTCTTTTTTAGATAAGCATTGTTGCATAAAGCAGCAATTTTAAAGGCTTTTTTAATTCCTACTTCATTATTCTTTTGCCACATAACATCTTTCGGATATTCTATCCTTCCTATTGGGTTATAACCCTCACCTACAAAAGAAAGCAACTCTCCAGTCAAGTAATATTTTCTCACTGTCATCTCATTTTGAGTAAGGGTTCCTGTTTTATCGGAACAAATAACCGTAGCACACCCTAAGGTTTCTACAGCCGGTAAAGACCTTATTATAGCTTGACGTTTTACCATTTTCTGAACACCTATTGCAAGAGCGACCGTAACAATAGCAGGCAATCCTTCTGGTATAGCAGCAACTGCCAAGCTAACCCCTGTTAACACCATTCTATACAAAGGTTCTCCCCTTAATACCCCTGCTACAACGACCACTCCAACAATCAACAAACAAAATACAACTATCCAATGCCCCAATTGTTCCAAACGCTTTTGTAAAGGGGTATCCTCCTCCTGAATCTGCTGAATATAACCAGCAATTTGTCCCATTTCCGTCAACATACCTGTATCAACCACAATGCCAATTCCTTTGCCACTTGTTATCACAGTCCCCATAAAAGCCATGTTTTTTCTATCACCCAAAGAAACATCCGTCAAATACACCTCTTGGAACTTCTTTTTTGACGGTAACGATTCTCCTGATAAAATAGATTCATTAATTTCTAATCTATTCCCATCAACTATTCGTAAATCAGCCGGTATTACATTCCCTGTTTCCAATAGCACTACATCCCCCGGAACCAATTGTTCTGCAGATATAGTGGTAATTATTCCATCTCTTTTGACTACGGTTTCTTGAGCTGTAAGCTTTTTTAACTTTTCCAAGGATTTTTCCGCCCTATATTCTTGCAAAAAACCTAAAATCGAATTAATAACTACTATAGCCAAAATCGTTACGGCATCAGCATATTCTTTTAATAAACCCGAAATAATTGCTGCCGCAATTAAAATAAGCACCATAAAATCCGTGAATTGGGAAATAAAAATAGACAAAGCAGAAATCTTCTTTTGTTCTGTTAACTGATTTAAGCCTACTAACCCCAACCGTCTTCCTGCTTCTTCACTTGAAAGTCCTTTTTTAAAATCAACTTTTAAATCTAATAAAACTTCATCAATTTTCATACTATACCATTTTTTATTCATGTTTTACCTCCTACGGCTAGGTTCTTACATATAATCATATTCTTATTTTATATAAAAATAACTCTTAAAATGGTATACTAAATAAGAGTAGTCAACAATTATAAAGGAAGTGAAATTTATATGTCCTTTGATGGTCTAGTATTAAAAACCGTTACCACAGAACTGGAAAAGCTCCTTCAAGGAGCTCGCATAGATAAAATACATCAACCCACCAAGCATAAAATTATTCTTGCTTTACGACAAAGAGGACAAAACTATAAGCTCCTTCTTTCTTCCTTAGCTCACGAGTCTCGAGCTCATCTAATAACTCAAGCACCAGCTAATCCTTCTAATCCTCCGCTTTTTTGTATGGTCATGCGTAAACATTTAGAAGGTGGTAGAATTATTTCCATCACTCAACCGGGATTAGAAAGAATTATGGAGATGACTTGTGAAGTAATTGATGAGCTGGGGGATAAAGTTTTTAAAAAAATCATTATTGAAATTATGGGGAAACATAGTAATATTATTCTCCTTAACCCTAAAGAGAATCTAATTATTGACTCAATCCAACGAGTACCTCTTTCCATCAGTCGATATCGACAAGTCCTTCCGGGATTAAATTACATTTCACCACCACCACAAGATAAAATAATACCCTGGGAAACTGAACAAAATTTGTTTTATGAAAAGCTTTTAAATTTACCCCTATCCACTACAATAAGTAAAGCTTTACTAAAAACAATCAGTGGAATGAGCCCTCAGTCAGTTGAAGAAATCATCTTCCGAGCGAACTTAGCTTCCCATCTCACCTTAGAATACTGCGGTGAATATGAATTAAGTGCTTTATGGCAAGAGCTTACTAAATTAGGCTCTGCTTTAGCAAACGGTAAATATACACCTGAATTAATAATTGACAATAGTATTCCTCTAACTTTTTCTGCCTTTTCACTAACATCTTACCCTACCAATTTGCGTCATGATTTCCCTAATATGAATGAAGCCCTAGCTTATTACTATAGTCACAAGACCGAAGCCAATCATTTTCAGCAAAAAAAAGCAGACTTAGAAAGCCTGCTAAAAAAAGAAATATCACGCTGTGAAAAAAAAGCCGGGCTCCAGCTTAATACAATTCTTGAAACCCAAAACACAGAACAATATCGCTTATGGGGAGAACTTCTCACGGCTAATCTTTACAACCTCTCTCAAGGTAAAGAAGCTCAAGTACCTAACTACTATGACCCAGCAGGGAAAATAGAGGTCATTCCTCTCAAAGAACATTTGACAGTTTCCGCAAATGCACAGCGATATTTTTCCCGCTATCAAAAATCCAAAAACGCTGCAATAAAAGCTCAAATACAGCTAGATGAAACAAACGGCGAGCTTGAATATTTATACAGTATCAACAATTCCCTAAGCACCGTCACTGATTTATTAGAAATCGAAGAGATACGAGAAGAAATTCGAGAAGCAGGATATCTTAAAGTTACCCCAACTAAATCTAAAAACAATGTCAGCAAAAAAAATAATGTAAAAAACAAAAAAGGTATTCAGACTCCGACACAACCAGAAAAGATTATCAGGGATTCTTGGACAATATTTTATGGCAAAAACAACAAACAAAATGACCTTCTCACCATGAAAATTGCCAAATCAGAAGACCTTTGGTTTCATACCAAAGACATTCCCGGCTCTCATGTAATAATTAAAAACCCCAACGGCGAAACCATTCCCAACAACATTCTGGAAGAAGCCGCAACTCTCGCCGCTTACAACTCCAAGGCTCGTTCATCTATCAATGTTCCAGTAGATTACACCCTGCGTAAACACGTCTGGAAAACCAAAGGAGCAAAACCCGGACAAGTTTTCTATGACAACCAACGTACAATTTTTGTCACACCACAGGACAATGAAAAATAGGAAGAAGTAAAGAGGGACAAGCTTAAGCCTGTCCCTCTTTACTTCTTTGTTAGGCTATGCCTACCTTGTACCAAATGTATCTTCTCGATTTGAACGCTCATTTACTCTATTACCCTGTGGTTTTCTTGTTTTTTCATTCTCTTGCTGTTTCTTTAAGATATTTTCACATTCTTTTTCAAATTTTTCTGGATTGTCTCTATGCGATATTTCCTTCATTACTTTATAATAAATTAATTCATTGTTTACCTCAGCACTTCCCTTTTCAATAGCTTTTCTTCCTCCATTTATCGCTTCTCTCAAAATAACGCTGGGACCTCTATACATCTGAAGGGGGAAAAAAGCGGGGTCAGGCTTTTATAATTTTATATCTAAATTATGCTACTGTTTTTATTTTTTTTAAAATTTTCATATTCCCCTATTGCAATGATTTTAGAATTGTTGTATAATACTATTAAAGTTTTATTATTATCAATTAACTCAATAGAGACAATAATTAGAAATGGGGGCGTAATATGATAACCAATATCAATGGGTATTATATGGGTGTTAATCGAATTTCTAACGCTTCGGAAGATTATTTGGAACTATATACAAAAAATTTATCTGACTTAAATCAATTCTCACGTAGTCTACTTGAGCAACGTACACAAAATTTCA
>JAQUGH010000020.1 GCA_028684195.1 Clostridia bacterium
AACAATGATAGGACAAAAACGGCATATCCCCCACTACTAATGCGTTTTTAGCTCCTCTACATACAGCCTTGGTATGATGAATCATTTCATCCATAGTGACAGGAAGTGTTGTTTCATAACCCAACACCGCCATTCCCAAAGAATCACCCACCAAAATCATATCTATTTCCGCTTCATCAACCATTTTTGCACTGGGATAATCATATGCAGTAACCATAGTTATCCTTTCGCCCTTAACCTTTTTTTCTCTCAAGGTATTAACCGTTACTTTTTTCATGTTTTTTCTCCCCCCTTCTTTTAACAATAGCTATAACAATGGCTTTAACAATGGCTCTAACAATAGTTGAACAATAGTTGAACAATGGCTTTAACAATGGTTAAGCAATCGTTAAACAATGGTTTTCCTGACCAACTGTCCAACTGTCCAACTGTCCAACTGCTTAACTATCGTTCATCTGTCGTTAACCAGTAATTCTCAAAATTTCTTTACAGTCTTTTTCTGATATATCTCCTTTTTCCAACGCAATCTCTGCCAAAATCGGAGTTAGCTCGCAATATGCTCTTTCGATATGGGGTAATTCTTTTGAAAGTATCCTAACATGATTTTCTACCACCTGTAAATCTCCCCGGGAAACAGGGCCGGTTAAAGCCTGGGCTAAAGAATTTTTAGCTATGTTATTCAACGTACCTTGCATCAAGGGAAGTAAAGCCTCTTTTGCCTCTTGTTCATCAAATCCTGCTGTGCAAAGACATTCTGTACCTAACTTGGCTAAGGCAATCAGATAATTGGATACTAAACACGCCCCGACATGATACAAGCTTTTAATATCTGGTGAATCAAGAATTTTCAAAGTCCCTCTTAATTTTTTCACCAACTGTTCCACTTCTCCTATTACGTCCATATCACCCTCGTAGGTAAAATATGATCCGGGCAAATTATCAATTGCCTGCTCTACTGTAGCAAAGCTTTGCAGAGGGTGTAATGAACCTATAAAGGCTTCTCTTTTTTTCAACGGGCTCAGAACATTAGAACCTAAGGAACCGCTCATATGAAATATGCACTTTCCTGTAAGCTTATATTTCATTAATTTCTTAACAGTTTCTCCTATTATGCCATCCGGCGTAGTTATAAAAATAATATCAGCTTCATTACACATTAACTCAAGAGCTACAGCTTTGATTTTATTCTTATTTATAACAATAGTATCTCCCTCTAGTTTTTTACGAGTAACCACCGTCACCTGATAACCGCACTCCTTTAAAATGCAAGCAAGAGCAGCTCCCACCCTTCCAACCCCAATAACGCCAATAGTTTCAATGTTTCTTGCCTTTTTCACGCTATCATCACCTTATCTCTACACATTCAAATTAAAGTAAAATATATTCAAAAAGAGACGTCCAAAAAACCCTCTAGGACATAAAGACCCAGAAGGTTCAACACACAGCTTTCATCTCCACCTCCCGTCTTAGTCCATTAATGGCTCCAAGCGGTTATTCTAATATCAATTTTCCCTAAGTAAATTTCTCTTAACAGAAGACCTCTTGTTATTCCAGCTCCTTCGTAAAGGATACCGTTCAACATCAGTCTATGGCTAACCCTCTCTCCACAAGTTTCATTTTAACATCAGCAGCCGTTATTATCAAGTCAACTTTTTGTGGTGGAATATGGAGGTTTAAGTCATCAAATGTTTGTGCTTCAATTTCTCGCAATGGTACAAGCACAAAAGCACGCTCTTTAAATCGGGGATGAGGTATTATCAATTTTTCGTAATTTATATTCTCTTTTCCATAAAAAATTATATCAATATCCATGGTACGTGGTCCCCAGTGGACAGTTCGCACCCTATCTAAATCTCTTTCTACATTCTGACAAGCTTCCAAAAGCTCCTCCGGGTTTAAGCTTGTTTGAGCTTTCATAACTAAATTCAAAAAATCCGCCTGTTGCATATTGCCAAGTGCTTCTGTTTTATAAATACTAGATACCGCTACAGGAGATACTAGTTTTTCTTTTAAGAACACAATTGCTTTTAGTAAATACTCTAACGAGTTCCCCATGTTACTCCCCAAGGATAAAAAGACCTGCTCATTGCTCATCTTTAGACCTAACTATTTCTACCCCTGTGTAACACACAGGACCTTTCAAAGGAGCCTGTGGTTTTTTTACTCTAACCAGTACTTTCTTGATTTGTACAAACTCGAGAAGATCTCCCGCTATTTTACCCGCAAGATGTTCAATGAGATTAACAGAAGTTCCCTCCACTAACTCTTTTATTACATCATATACCTTACTGTAGTTAATCGTATCACTAATATTATCAGAAACAACGACCTTAGAAAAATCGCCCCACATCTCCACATCAATTTCAAACCATTGTCCTAATTTTTTTTCTTCGGCACTCACGCCATGATAACCATAAAACCTTACTCCTTGAAGTAAAATTTTATCTGATTCTTTCATACACTATCCCCCGCCTTCTTAATTGCTTCCAAAACCTTTATCAGTTTTACTGTTTCTTTAACATCATGAACTCTGACCATCTCTACATCCTTCATCACACCCCAAGCCACTGCCGCCAGTGAACCTTCTAAACGCTCTCCCACAGGAATATCTAATACCTTCCCAATAAAAGATTTACGAGACGCACCTAAAAGAAGAGGCTTTTTCAAGGCTTGAAATGACTTTATCCTCTTAATAACCGTTAAATTTTCTTCGGGAGTTTTGCCAAAACCTATTCCCGGATCAATAACGATTTTATCAGAAGAAAGCCCTGCATCTTCATATTTTTGTATGCTATTCTCTAGCCAATCTATAATGTCGGGTATTAAGTCATCATATGAGCTATTTTCAACATTATGCATAATAATAACAGGTGAATTAAAGCGAGCCACAACTTCCGCCATTCCTGGATCCTTTTGTCCTCCGCCCACATCATTTATAATATTAACTCCCAAGGATAACGCCTCTTGTGCCACTGTAGCTTTATATGTATCAAGAGAAATCGGAACAGGTAACTCCTTTAAAAGAATTTCCAGCACCGGCATAACCCTATCTAATTCTTCCTCAGCCGACACAATACTAGAACCCGGGCGTGTTGATTCTCCACCAACATCAATAATGTCTGCACCTTCTTCTACCATTTTTCGTGCATGCTCCAAAGCTTTTTGGGGATTTATATATCTTCCTCCATCTGAAAAAGAATCAGGTGTTACATTGAGAATTCCCATCACTTGTACTTTGTCACCCACAACAAGTTGACGATCCGACCATTTCCATCTACAACTCTTCTTCATACTAGTTTCCCATCTGTTATTATTCATAAATAGCTCCTTTATTCCTTCCCCAACCTTGGCAAGCCCCCACGGTTGGTGATAAAGTTTTTCTACAAGATATTGATATTCTTTTAATGTTCCCAATAAAAGCACATCACTATCCTCCTGGCTGCAATCTATAACTCCCCTGCCAACTACCGCTTCTCCTCCCAAGGAAAGCATTTGCTGTTTAATAACATTAGCCCCGGGGCTTTTCACAGCTTTAAAAAGCAAGGGAACTATCTCACTCTTTCTTAACATTAACTCAGTTCCTACCTTATCACAACCAATTTTATTAAATATATTCTTCAGTTGAGCTTTGTTATTAACATCAAGAAAATACGGTCCTTTCAAATTTCTCCCCCCAATATTACAAATTTGATAGTAAAAAAGACCTCGAAAGGTCTTTCTTACCCAAATAACTAACTACTGCTAAAACTCCTGCTTCTTTATTCATATATCCATTTATCATTAGCCATACTGTAATCTACAAGCTCTTCCGGATTAAAATATATCGCTATTTCTCTTTGCGCACTCTCCGGTGAATCCGAACCATGAATTACATTTCTTCCCAAATCAATAGCATATTTACCTCTAATTGATCCGGGATCCGCTTCTAAAGGATTTGTTTTCCCAATTATTGTTCTTGCGCCCTTAACTGCATTCTTTCCTTCCCAAACCATAGCCACCACAGGTCCTGAAGTAATATATTGCAGTAACGATGAGTAAAATGACTTTTCAACATGTTCTGCATAATGCTTGCCAGCCATTTTTTCAGACAACCTTAACATTTTTATTGCCCTCAATTTATAACCTTTTTCCTCTAACGTACTAATTATTTTCCCCGTCAAACCCCTTTGGACACCATCAGGTTTAACCATGACAAAAGTCTGTTCCATCAAATCTCCACCAATCTTTCTGTTCTATTCTTACTTACTATCCTCGCTATCTTTACTATCTTTAATTTCCTTATTATCCTTGTCTTCCACAATTTCTTTTGCTTCTTTTGCTTCTTTTGCTTCTTTTATTTCTTTATCTTCTTTTACTTCCTTTTCTACTTTGCTTTTTTCATCCGTATCCTTAATAAAACTTTCCAAGCCCACTTGTTGAAGAAGTACAGCAAATTCTTGCGCATCAATTATTTCTTTTTCCATTAACGTTTTAGCAATCAAGTGAAGAGCCTCCATGTTTTCCTTAAGAAGCTTCTCCGCCTCTTTATAGCATTCATCAATAATACGACGAGCCTCTTTATCTATTGAATACGCTACAGCTTCGGAATAATTTCTATCATGACCAATATCTCTGCCTAAGAATACTTGCTCTTGTTTTTTTCCAAAAGTAAGCGGCCCTAATGCTTCAGACATACCATATTCTGTGATCATTTTACGAACCAAATCTGTTGCTCTCTCTAAATCATTTTGCGCTCCCGTACTAATTTCATTTAGAATTATCTTTTCAGCCATTCTCCCACCCATAAGCATTGTAACCTGATTAAGAAGACGGGATTTTGTCATATAATTACGATCTTCTTTAGGCAAAAGAAGTGTATAGCCACCCGCTCTACCCCTCGGTATAATAGATATTTTATGCAAAGGATCTGTATGGGGCAAAAGTGTTGCTACCAAAGCATGACCCGCTTCATGGTAAGATACTAACTTTTTCTCATAATCACTAATCGTTCTAGCTTTTTTCTCCGGTCCTGCAATGACTCTTTCAATAGAATCTTCTAACTCCAACATACTAACCTTTTTAATATTTCTTCTAGCCGCCAATAATGCTGCTTCATTGAACAAATTAGCTAAATCTGCTCCCGTAAAGCCCGGCGTTCTACGAGCCAAAACCTCTAATTCAACATCTTTCTCAAGAGGTTTTCCCTTGGAATGAACCTTAAGTATCTCTCTACGCCCTTTTACATCAGGTATATCAACAACTACCTGTCTATCGAAACGCCCCGGACGCAAAAGTGCAGGATCAAGTATATCCGGTCTGTTCGTGGCTGCTATAATAATAATTCCTTCATTAGTACTAAATCCATCCATTTCTACCAAAAGCTGATTCAAGGTCTGTTCTCTTTCATCATGACCTCCGCCTAATCCAGCACCACGTTGACGTCCCACTGCATCTATTTCATCAATAAACACAATACAGGGAGAATTCTTTTTCGCTTGTTCAAAAAGATCTCTCACCCTTGATGCACCAACACCAACAAACATTTCCACAAAGTCGGAACCACTTATACTATAAAAAGGAACTCCGGCTTCACCTGCCACAGCTCTGGCAAGTAACGTTTTCCCTGTTCCTGGAGCCCCAAAAAGTAATACCCCTTTTGGTATTTTAGCCCCTAACTCATTATATCTCTGCGGACGCTTTAGAAAATCCACAACCTCTTCTAATTCCTCTTTAACTTCGTCTGCTCCAGCTACATCATCAAATGTAACCCTCTTTTTTTCATCAGTATTAAGTCGTGCTTTACTTTTACCAAATTGCATCACACGGCTTCCGCCACCTTGGGTTTGCTGCATCATAAAAAACATAAAACCAATTATCAATAAGAAAGGTAAAAACGACGTCAAAAGAGTCGCCCAAAAAGATGTCTTCGGTGCTTGTTGTTGAGTATAAATAACATCACTCTTTTTAATTATTTTTATTAACTCTTCATCATTAAGTGAACCAATCACTTCAAATGTGTTAGCATTTTTTAAGGTTCCTTTAATAAGACGAACATCGTCCCCCTCAATAATTGTAATATTCTTTATTTCCCCTTTATCTAACGCCTGTACAAAAGCATTATAATTATTATTGAAAGGATCTTGTTTTTGTTCAGGTGGTTTTATACTACTCCAAACATAATATGCAACCAAAAATATCACTAAATAAATTGCTACATTTTTTAAAATACGATTCACAGGGTACCTCCCTCCCATCATCCTTCTTCTCTTTTTATTTGTATCCAAACCACTCTACCATATTACGCATACTTTTTCAAATTATTTTCAGGTATTCCTCACAAAATATTTTAACAATTAATCCACTAGTGTTATCGCCAAATATCTGCCTTCTTTACTTTTATTATTACATTTTTTACTCACAGCCACACCAGGTATCCAAATAACCTCATCCTCTGTGGTTATTAGCAACGTATGATCTCTTTCCTTTTGAGGAATTCTTTTTTCAAGCATTAAATCTTTTAATTTTTTTGTGCCTTTCATGCCTAGCGGCGAAAATCTATCCCCAGACATCCTAGAGCGAGCATAGATTTTAGGAAGATCTTTCTCCCACGGCAATAATATTTGTATTTCTTTTTTTTCTTCTACAACCTCCTCAATAATTTGAGCAAAAATACTTTGCCCCGTTTCCGGAATAAAAGTAGTCCCCGGTATTTTTATCGCTTGTTTTTTTATACCTTTTCTTAATCGAGCTATCTCGTTTATAGCACTGCCCTTGTGGTAAAACACCACTTCTTTATACCCTTTTTCTACTAAAATTCCTCCCGGCAATTGTAATATTTTTCCTACTTGTCCCCCTTCTGCAAGATGTCTTATCTTTTCTACATGAGAAAATGAAATTCCTTGTTTATCACACAATGTTTTATAGGCAAATCGCACTAATCTCCGAGCCAAACAAATATGGATTCTATTCCATTCCTTCAAGTATAAGCTTGTCTTTGCTTTTTCAACTAGTACTATTTTTGCAGCTAGTTTTTCCATTTCTTTTTGTATAAAATCTTCTTCCTCTTGCATTATTAGCGCTGTCCTATTTAAAGTATTTGTTAAATTAGGATTTATATTTTCTCGCAACCACGGCAGCACTTGATTCCGCACCTTGTTTCGCAAATATATATTCTCTTCGTTACTCGAATCCCTCCTAGGTTCTAAATGATTGTCCTGACAATACTTTTCTATATCTTCTCTTTTAACAAAAATCAGCGGTCTTACAAAAGGAAAATTCAAAGGTGTAATTCCTTGTAAGCCTCCTAATCCCGTACCAACCAAAAAGTGCATCATCAAGGTTTCCGCTTGGTCATCAGCTTGATGTCCCAACGCTATTTTTTTTGCGCCTCTATCCTTTGCTAGCTTCAAAAAGAACTCCTTACGCACATAATGCCCTGCTTCTTCAAAAGAAAGCCCTTTTTCACGAGCTATTTGGGGAACATCTATTTTGGCTACTGTACAAGGCAACTCCCACTTTTCGGCAATCATTTTGACCCAAGCCGCCTCATCCTCCGCCTCTTTTCCCCGAAAAGAATGATCCACATGTGCCACTTGCAGCTTAAAATTCAAATCTGCTTGTAAGCCCTTTAAAATATGAAGCATAGCAAGGGAATCAGGGCCGCCGGAAACACCAGCAACAACTAATTCCCCACAATTTATCATTTTGTATTGCAATATAGTATCTTTCACAGTAGCTATAATATGTTCCATATTTATTATATACCTAACCTTTTTTAATGTTCCTTATATAATTTTCTACAAAACAAAAGGGAATCCTTCTATAAGGATATCCCTTTTTGCTATCTTTTCAAGATTATTTAATGTTTTCCTAGATTGTTTTAGCCCACATTTTCGTTTTCTATATTCGCAACTAGTACACACATATCATCTGGCGACTCATTCCCTACTGCTTTTTTAGCAATAAAAAGGATGTAATCTGCTAATGTTTGAGGATCAGAAATATCAATTTGTTCTAAAGCTTCCTCTAGCCACCCTTGCGGTCCTTTGGTATTATCTAAAATATCCCAAATACCATCGCTCACCATTATTATATTGTTTTTAGGTCCTACCAAATAGCGATGAGACTGTGGCTCTATATCATCTAATATCCCCACCGGTGGTGACGAGGCTTTTATAACCTTTACCCCCTCAGCTGAACGAATCATAGACGGAGCCCCTCCCGTTTTAATGAAATCTGTTTGCCCGTTTAATTGATTAATAATAACTACATCTAAAGTAACAAATCTTTCTCGTGAGGATTTTAATAGCAAGGCTGCATTAACTGTCTTGACAGCAGTTATTGGAGAAAAATCTGCTTTCAACAATTCTTTTAGCATATTTACAGACATGTTACTATCAAAATGTGCTTTAGTTCCAACTCCCATTCCGTCACACAAAATAAGGGCATATCTTTGATTTGACAATTGTACCGCAGAACAAACATCTCCCGAAACTGCTACTCCTTCTTTAGGACATAAAGCTGTACCAACGTTGACTTGCATCATCCGACTTGGAACTAAACAATAAGAACAATATCCCGTGTTTTTCCCACTACAATTTTTGCTTTTTAAGACATATGTTCTATCCAAGGTCTGAGAAATATTTGGTGCTACTAACGATTTGCACCGCTCATCCCCTTCACACGTTCTTTGTTTTATATGAATTTCTTTTTCTCCACATGGAATTTCTAATACTTTTATCTCTTTTACTTTAATACCTTTTTCCTCAAGCTTTTCAACTAAAGCATTGCCCATATCATCATTGTATTTTATTTCTTTTTTTAATTCGGTCGAAAAGTTTTCAGTTATTTTTGCTAATCCTATAAATTGTTGGTTTACTACACTATTACATACTTTCAATTCCTTTTCATAAGCCTTAATTAGTTTTAATACTTCAATTTGTGAATTCAACGCTACTCTAAGCTCTCTAAGTCTCGTGCATTTTCTCTTTAACTCATTTCCAAAATCCTTCTCGCAAATAGCACCTTTTGTTTCAAGCTTTGTACAAGCCTCAAGAAAAGCTCGATAAGTTTTGTAAAAATTTTGTTCCCAACATATTTTTTTTAAACTACAACCCTCGCAAACACTTTCTGTAACTTTGTTTAATAAGATATTAAGTTCATCTGCTTTTTCTTTTTTCTCACCATCAACATGAAATATTTTTTCGAATTCATAAAAAAGATGCGCTATTTTTAACAGCTTTTCCGAGTAAAATGTTTTAACATCAAAAGTACTGGAACCGCTAGCTGCTATCAAATACTTTCCTTTGCTAACAGGCCACCTGAAAACTAAAAAGATCATAATAGCCACAGCGGTTTCCTTTAACGATTGAATAATGGTCGCCTCCTCTGTAAAGAAAAAAGATAACATCAGATTAGCCAAGGCGAATCCTACAACCACCCCGATTTTTTTAAAACTATTAAATATTCCTCCAGTTAATCCTGCTAAAGCATAATAAGCAATAGACCCCGTTGATAGCGCCCCTTGAATGCTCGGGACAAGCCCCACCACTACACCAACAGTCGCCCCACCGCTGACACCTCCAAGAAGAGCACCACATAAAACGATCCAACGACTAATAATACTTTGTAACCCAAACTCGAAAAAAGTGATATCCCTAATTCCCACTAAAATTCCAATTAACATTAATCCGAGGCTTGTCCTTTCCTCTGACGTTATGGATTCTTCCGCAATCATCTTGGGATAAGCTTGTATACTTGTTACCGTAATCATGGCTAATGCACCAATAAAAACGCTTTCGAAAGCTACTCCTACCCATTGATATAGTTCATTCCCACTAACGCCAACTACACAGCCCCTTGACAATAAATGAATAGCAGAAATTAAAACAGGCGTGATCAACCAATGGAAATTTTCCTTACTCTTTTGACTGCAAAGAACCATATATATTATTAACTGGCTTCCTAAATACCCCAACACAGGTAGTCCCTTTACTGTCAAGAGTGTCCCTATCATTACCCCTAAAAAAGTCAACCTCCTACTATCAAAATTTACAATACATACTCCCGCTAAAAATGCCGTTCCAAAGGGATATAATTCACCCATAAGAACAACCCTGGAAAATAAAATTCCTAATATCACGAACCCTAGATAACCAAAAATTGGCTTTTCAAAAATAAATGTTTTTATCCTTCCCTTAGATTCCAAAGCTTCGGACAATACTTTAATCACTACACAACACCACCTCATAGCTAATCAGATAACATGAGACTTCCCTTCTTTGTATAAATGAAGTCTACGTTATTATATTACATCCAAGTGGTAAAATTTGGCACATATTGTCCTGAATATAAATTTATTTCCCGACATATTTATATCTTAATTGTCATAATTGAGTAAAACTTTCCTTTTTTCTTTTCTCCCTCTTTTTTTAACCACTTTTCACACGGCTTAACCCTTTTCACCGGTTCAGTCATTTTTGGGGTTAAAGGCACCATCTCTAGTGACGCACTCTTTTCTTGCATTTTTTTTAATTCCCACTTCAACATACAATAATTTACTTCTCGATGTAATAGCGTCCTACTACTCATAAGAATAATTTCTTCATTACTTTTTATTACTTTAATATTTACTGGACAAAACATCTCGAAGCCTTCCTCTATTAACATTCGCTCTTCCTTCACCGTTGAAGCAACTCGTAATCGTTCTCCACCTTTTATAGAGCTGACATATACCATCACTATTTTTTTGAAATTTTTAAGAATTAATTTTTTATCATTTATTTTATACGCACAACTCCAAAACCCTCTGGCTATTGGCATTCCCAAAACTTCTTCTATAGAATCATCTTTAATATTATATATCGTTTCTTCCTCCACAGCAGACGCTATACTTTGTTTTTCATTTTCACTAACATCTTGTCGTATTTCTAGCTTTATAACTACCTCCACCAAAATACTATATAACCCCACTTGAGCTACATGCACCTTTTTTATAGTGGCTTCCTGTCCTTCTCCTGTTCCCCAAAGCCAAGCACCCCAAGGAGACTGAACCTCCCACACTCTATCTCCCTTGGTTATCTTTTCCCTTCGTTCACTTGGTTTCCCATCCTCCATTAAAGTAGAAAATCCTGTTTCTTGGAGCAGCTGTTCCCGATCAAATGATTCTGTCTCAATTCCTTTTCCAGAATAAAATAACTGTCTACAAAAATACTCTTCCTCACCCACTTCTTTGGCAGCTATATCCATCGAATTTAGATCACTAGTATTATAATTTACTACTATATCAATCTGTCCTCGATAATAGCTCTTTTCTATACTTTTATAATCCACATAACAGTTAAACTCTTCCGCAGAAACACTTAATACTTCACTAATTGGTTCTGCTGACATCTGTTCTTTCCAACGCAAAATTACCCATGTTTCGCCTTCACCTTCCAGTACCTGTTGCGCTACATTGAGTTCTTCCGAAGCTAAGGTAATATTATTTTCATCCTTCATATTCATTGTTTTCTTCCTCCAGCATCCAGTTCTCTAATTTATTTAAACACTTATCCTGCCAATAAGTTTCATAAAGATACTTCTTTAACTTTTCCGTAATATTATTTAGCTCCCCGTCACCTTTAAAATATCGATACGAGTACATCCAAAACCGTCTTGGAAAATAAAGTTGAGCCAAAAGCATATATTTTTCATTCATATTTAGTTGCACTTTTTTTTGATATTCCATAATAATGTCTTTTGCTAATTCCCAATCCCATTTATGCTTAGGTAAACACATACACAAAAGAAGCGATAAATCCATAATCATCGGTCCTTTTATACAAGATGTAGCATGCAAAAACATTAGATCTGAATTGATTTTTACAATATTTTCTTCAAGAAAATTACCCATTAAGACAATTGTTTGAGCTTTATTACTTGGGTTGTATCCAGCCATCACCATTTTCTCAATTGCTTCCTGCCCACGGTTATAATAGGTTTTAAAATTTTCCATATAAAGTCTCTCATAATCATTAATTAATTTTTTATCGCTTAAATACTGATAAAAAAATAAAAGCTCCGTCAATCTATCCTGTTTTATCTTCAACCAAGAAATCTCTTTCTCCCCTATTTTTTCATATTCAAAATTTCTACTACAAGCATATATTTCTGCTAATGTCCTTGCTAATTCTAGCAAATCCTCTCTTCTTTGAAAATCAAGAGGTTTTCCCTCAATAAATTCAGTTATATAATAATTTTTTTTATTTACCTTTACATAATTTTCTCCTGTAACTGTTTTTACATAGGGCAATATTTTCGTAAATCCATTCTGCCTCAAATAATCTTGCCATTTTAAAGACATCTCCAATATTTCAATATTACTTGTATATTCCCAAGCAGCGTAGCTTTTTTCCCTGCTTTTTATAAGCCAAAATTTATTTTCCTTTTTCCCTTCTGTAACGTTTATCTTGTATTTTTGTAACACTTCTGACGGAAACCCTTCGATCCCAGCAAAGTTGCTTTTCCCCATATTTTTTATGCTGCGGCGTCCAGTAGATAGACCATTCATATCCATACACCCCCTTCTTTCCATATGGTATGTGTCATGTTTCCTAATGGTGAGAAAGAAGAAAGCATTCAAAGAGGACTTTGCATAGCCCTTTTTGAATGCTTTCTTCACTAATATTGTTGCTACATTTTTCATTTGTTTTTCATTTGTTTTTCATTTGTTTTTCATTTGTTTTTCACTCATCTTTCAAGAGTTTCATATATCAAGCCCTGTAATAAATCATAATCGCTAATAATCAATTCATTTCTTTTTAAATATTTCATGATATTAATAAGTATTTGCATCCCAGAGATTATTATATCTTCTCTTCCCTCAGTTATTCCGGGAATCTCCAACCTTTTATTTGGTTTTATACTGCTCAAAGCTTTAAATATATTCATTATTTCCTTTATATTTATCTTTAACCCCTGCACTTTATTAGCATCATAATTTACCAATTCAAGCTTCACTGCTGCTACAGTTGTAACCGTTCCTCCTACAGCAACTAATGGAGCATCCCTAAACTTAGAAACATCACCCAACCCCTTTGTAAGTAACTCTATCATTTCTTCATCGTTTATCGGATTTTCCAAAATACGCAACGCCCCAAATGGCAAGCTCATTACATAAACATCTTGCTTCTTCCCTTTATATATAAATTCAGTACTTCCACCACCAATATCTATGATGAGCGGAGGCACACTTGATTTTAACTCATAGGTAGCCCCCAAATAACTTAACTCCGCTTCATATTTTCCCTGAATTATTTCTAATTGCCACCCAAACATTATGCTGATTTTATTTACTAATTCTTTTTTGTTCAAAGCTTCCCTCACTGCTTGTGTCGCAACAATACGTACATTTTCTATGTGGTAACTCCCTATAATATTGGAAAATTTCTTCAACGCTTGAATTGTTCTTTCCATGGCAACAGAAGAAATAAACCTATTTGCGGTATTCATTCCTTCGCCTATTCGAGTTATTATCAACGCCTTTTCAAACACTTGTATACGTTGTGTTTTTTCTTCACAATCGGCTAATAATAGCCTACAAGAATTTGTACCAATATCCATCACCGCCCACATTAATAACACCACCTTCAATTACTAAGTAAAATGATTTCAATTACCTATGCTTAGTTAATATTAACATATCAAAAAGAGAACCTCACGGTTCTCTCTATTATCTACTATATATTTAACGACTAGATCCTCTGCCTCCCCTTTTAGCATCCGTACTTTTTCTGAATTCAAGCTGTTTTTCATCACTTTCCTTCATAAACTTAGCTAACTTATCCTCAAATGTCTCTTTGTTAAATTTAACCTTCGGACGTTCTTTTCGAAAGCCCCCCGTTCTGCTCGGACTTCCCACGCTACTCGGATTAGCCTGTTTAATAGAAAGCCCAACTTTCCCTTTAACATCAATGTTGATTACTTTTACCTTAACTTTATCCTTCACCTTCAAGTAATCATTAACATCCTTAACATAAGCATCCGCAACTTCAGAAATATGAACTAAACCCGTAACTCCACCGGATAATTCAATAAAAGCACCAAAGTTGGTAATACTAGTAACTGTCCCTTCGACTATCGTCCCCACTAATAATGACATGCGAAAAAAATTCCCCCCATAACGAATATATACAAACACTTATTATTATATTTTATTGTACCGGTATTTGTCAATACATTCCTAATCTTTTATTTCTCCAATATTTATATTATTAGGTTTAGGAATACCCTTTTCCGGCAATGCTGGCACAACTAAGGTTTCTCCCTTTTTAACCATTCCAAGACTCTCACGAGCTAACTTTTCTATCACTTCAGGATTTTGAAGTGAGTTTAGTTCGTCTTCTAACGCTCTTTGCTGTAGTAAAAATTCTTCATGTTTAGCTTCGAGCTGTTTAATTTCTTTTTTTATATGCAGTATCTGATACCCTCCAACTGCAAAAGAAACGAAACAATATATTATAAAGCCATAAACAATATATTTAATGTAACGAGGAATTCTTCTCTTCCTACGTTTTGAAACATGGTTATTATATCTTTCATCCACAACACAAAGTGGAGTTTTTTGTTTGTCTATCGATTTAACATGTGTAATTCGCCCCACTCTAACTCACTCCCAAAATCATCCCATCCATGTAACCAATTACTACGTTCTACGTTAAGATCCAAATACCTTTTCTTTTTAACCTTTTGGCAAACTTTTATTATGCTTAAACCAATTGAATATTTTCCCTATGCATCGTAAAGCCGCTCTAAATTGTCTATACAAACGTAGTACTATTGTTTTTATACAGCAATACATTTTATACATAAATTTTCTTGCCGTTCTACTAAAGAATTTTAAATACAAGGCAACTCCTATTGTTATAGCAATAAATACATATAATCTTACTTCACCCCAAGTGACTAAAATTAAAAACAAGTAAGAGAAAGCGGTCACAATTATCCAAAAAACCACATCACCTAAGCTTGTACCCCAATATCCTGGACACCATATTTGTCTCAAGGTACGATAAAAATCGAAAATAAAACCCAACATAACTCCTAATGTTATAATTAGAGAAAATATAATAACCTGCTCAAACACGGACACGTTGCCACCCCGCCTCTATTATTTAAAAAGCCTCGCCATAACCCCTTTGGCTCTTGTTTTCGTCTGGTTATTTTCTAAATAATGGATATCACTTATAACTCCCTCTAATGTCAACTTACCTTCCTCTAAGTTTAATTGGGTAATATGAATCCCTTCCCCTTTTACTACCAATGTCCCTAATTTACTAACAGCAATAACCTGCTTCTCGTCAAAACTGTCCACCTCCGTAACCCCATTGGCACTTAACTTTTTCCTATTATCTAACACTAATTGGTAAAGAGGATTCACCCTATCATCCATTTGCAGCTACCTCCCTCTTCCTTTTTACTAATTCTTATGCAATCCTTCCTCAAATATACCAAACTAATTGTCAAATCGGGGGTCAGGCTTTTATAATTTTATATCTAAATATTCTGCTAAAAGAAATAGTCACCCCGCTATTGTAGCTTCAATTTAGACAGAGCATCCTTTAGTGCAGTATTTATTGGCAGATCATCAGTCTTTCTCTGATTTTGAAGGTAGTTTGATGTTTCCTTTTTCGAAATACTCCCCTTTATATTTTCTCTCCTTTTATTAAACGCACTAAGCTTTTCCCTATATCCACAAATACACACGAATATTTGTCCTTCACCTTCGCCATGTAACTCCAATTTTTTATGACAATTAGGACACCGAGCATTGGTGATTTTGCTTAATCCTTTTCTATAGCCACATTCTCTATCCTGACAAATAAGCATTTTCCCCTTTTTCCCATTAACCTCAAGCATACGTTTTCCGCATTGAGGGCATTTATTACCAGTTAGATTATCATGTCTAAATTGTTTTGCACTGTTTTTTATTTCATTAACTGCCACTTTAGCATATTTTTTCATTTCACCAATAAAACTTTCCTTATTAAGAACCCCTTTGGCAATAGACTCTAGTTTTTGCTCCCACTGTGCTGTTAATGCAGGAGACTTCAAGTCCTTCGGAACAAGCTCCAAAAGCTGTTTCCCCTTTGCGGTTATAAAAAGATGCTTCCCTTTCTTTTCAATCAAAAAGTTCTTAAACAGTTTTTCAATAATATCTGCTCTTGTCGCAACCGTTCCCAAGCCCCCGACTTTTCCGATTGTTTTGATTAAATCCTTGTTTTCATTTGCCATATATTTAACTGGATTTTCCATAGCCGAAAGCAAGTTTCCCTCAGTAAATAGCTGTGGTGGTTTCGTCTCTCCTTTAGTTTGAGATACTTTCGAGATCGTTAGCGTATCGCCTTTATTTGTATTAGGTAATATTTGTTCGGAAACATTACCTGCTTCATCCTCTTCTTCTTCTTCATAATTATTTGCATAAATCTCTCTCCATCCTTGATTAAGAACAATTTTCCCTTTAGCAATAAAAAGCTCAGCTCCAATTTTGGTTTTAATTGTTGTTTGCTCGTATTCAAACGGTGGATATAACACCGCCAAAAATCTTTTGACAACTAAATCATAGATTTTTCTTTCTTTATCAGTTAAAGAGCTTAGCACCGCTAATTGTTCTGTCGGGATAATAGCATGGTGGTCTGAAACCTTGCTATTATCAACAAAAGACTTACTTGGCTTTATTGGATTCCTCAAAACTTTAGACGCTAGTTTTGAATATGATTGAACGCCACAAGCCTTAATTCTATCCTTCAAAGTATCAACGATATCTGTAGAAATATACCGAGAATCCGTCCTCGGATATGTTAACAATTTATGCTGTTCATACAACTTTTGCATAATAGAAAGGGTTTCCTTCGCTGAATAGCCAAAAATCTTATTCGCATCTCTTTGCAGCTCTGTTAAATCATAAAGCCGTGGAGCATAACTTTTTTTATAAGACTTATCAACTTCCATTACTGTAGCACTCTTATTTTGTAGGGACTTCAATACTTTGTCACACTCATCTTTATCAAAAGTATTGATTTTTTTCGTTTTACTATCCTGCCAGAATAACTTTAAACCACCAGTTACAGCGGTGATCCCATAAAAAGTTCGGGGACTGAATTTATTAATCTCTTCTTCCCTTTGGGCGATTATTGCCAAAGTCGGTGATTGCACTCTTCCACATGAAAGCTGTGCATTATGACGACACGTTAAAGCACGAGTTGCGTTAATACCTACCAGCCAATCAGCCTCAGCACGAGCAACAGCAGAGGCATAAAGATTTTCGTATTCCTTGCCACTTCTCAATTTATTAAAGCCATCTTTGATCGCCTTATCTGTTACAGAGGAAATCCAAAGCCGTTTAATTGGCTTTTTAATCTGTCCCTTTTCAATAATCCATCTTGCCACCAACTCGCCTTCACGACCAGCATCAGTAGCAATAATAATCTCTGTGACATCTTTTCTATTCATTAGTGCTTTCACCGTATTATATTGCTTCCCAGTTTGTTTAATAATAACAAGCTTCAATTGGGAAGGAAGCATCGGCAAATCTTCCATTTTCCACGACGCATATTTCGTATCATAGACCTCAGGATCTGCTAATGTCACTAAATGCCCTAAAGCCCAGGTAACTATATATTTATCACCTTCAAAATACCCATTTCCTTTTTTACGACAATCCAAAACTCTAGCAATATCTCTTCCGACAGAAGGCTTTTCTGCCAATACCAAACTCATACTCAAGTTATAACAATCCTTTCAAATTTTTAAATATGTTACAAACATCGAAGTTTTTCCCTCTCCTACTCCAAACCCACAGCTTTGATAAAACCCAATTTCATTAAAGGAATGGATTCCTGGCTAATTATTTTTTCTGCTTCCATATCAATTTTTAGAAGCATATTCTCCCCTTTGTAAAGCTCCCCACTCTTTATAACACAGACCACAGAAAGTATGTTCCCGTCTAAAGATGGTTTTATATCAGCATTGGGATCGCAATAGCCATTGGTGTCAAGTCTACAGTTAAAATAATAATCTCCTCCGATCAACTGCTCCTCCAAGCTGAAAGTTTTTTCTGTTTCGCCCCTTTTCCTATAGGCTAACTTGTAAAATCCATCCAACGTACTTATTGGATATCCGGCATAGGCATCATTGCTGAAAACATATTGCATCCTTCTAAGACCACGCATCGGAGAAGAATCACCTATTTTGGAGTCTCTAAGAACAGGGCGGATCGCGTCCCTGCTGTCGATACACAGACCAGTTTGGCTGTCAAAAGCATATTTCCAGTCAAATTTATCTACAGCGAAATGCCCTGTCAGCGGTAAATAGGTAATTCCACGAAAATTCAGGATTGGATATGATTCTTCTTCATTATCTAGGAATTCGTTTGAATTTATTGTATTAACCGCAGTTTTGTAATTCGGTATTGTGGCAATATACTTTTTTCGGTTTGGAGCTTGAGTGCTATATGTTTTTAATTTACTTTCAGCTATGCTGTCCGAACCGATAAAAAACACTTGTTTGTTTTCATACCATACTATCTTTATCCCCAGAAATCTACAATTGTAATAAGTCAGCGGCAAATACGTAATGTTATTGTAGACGAGCATTGGATATTGATTGTACTTATTTTCTATCACTTGCCCATTTATGGTCACCTGAAATTCGGGAATACTGACTTGAACGGATTTTGCTTCAGCCGCTTTTGCCTCAGACGCTCCAATAAAAACTATACAAATTGCAATAAGTAAAAAACAAAGACTCCTAGCCACTTTTTTATGCATGTTATAACCCCCTTCTGGTTACTAATTTGTAATCAAATATACGATCGATCTATGGTAATGACAGTATACAAACTTTTATCTCTTTCTTTTGTTTTTTGTGTAATCTCTTCTATTATTTGGCTATCGCTCTTTTGACATTGTCTGACCCATAAATTCTATTTTACCTTCCATCTCAGGTAAGAGTCCTACAATAGCCTTAATGGTAGTACTTTTTCCCGCACCATTAGGACCTATCAAACCTACTAGTTCGCCTTTCTGAATACTAAAGCGTATCTTGTTAATTGTATTTTTCTTACCTGTATACCCCGCACGATTTATTACAACTTCTAATACATTCACCATAGTTACCTCATTTTTAAATGCTTTTTGAAATTATTTATCTTCCTTTAATTTAATTCGAATTTTACTATCTATAACTAGGAATCGTTGTATATATAAAGTTGTCTTCTTTTGAATCATAAATTGGCTCCTCCGTAAATCCACGTTTGTCTTTGTCATAGCTATAACTTACCATTTTAAGATTTGTACCTGTAGAAACAATAACCGTGACTTTCGTTATTGTTTCTACGGAGTCTTTTGATACTGTAAAATAAACACTCCCTAGCTGTACATATTCAAAAAGCAAGGGATAAAATTCGTCCTCACTTTGAACTAATAAAAGCCACTTTTGCCCGTCATCCCACATAAGGTTCCCTTGTTTATCACGTTCGGCTGTAGTGTGTAATCCTAATGTATCTTCTTTATTATCCCTGTCTAAATCAACATTAAATTCTTCTATTTTTGTCCAGGAAGTATCTTGCCTTGGATCATTCATTGTTTTCTGAATTAATTTGGTCTCAACTTTTTTTTCTGCATTGTCAATGTCCACTTTACTTTCTTGTGTTTGACAACCATTTAGAACAATCGTTAATGTTAGTATTATTAGCAAAACTGTGATACGATTTTTCAATTTTAACACCTCTCCCTTTTTTATTATCAGAAATATATATTCAACCTTTTGGGGGACGGGGTCAGGCTTTTATAATTTTATATCTAAATCTTCTGCCATTTCCTCTATATCCCCTCAATAAAGTCATTAAAATTTTCACATACTTGAAACTGAGCATCACTTCCAATAACTTAAAAATGCTTTTTACCACACTCTATCTTTTTATCTTCTCTACTTCTCAATTCTTCTGATTCTATTTTTCCCTTCGTTTCAATAACAAAGTATAACTTTTCTTCATCATCAGAATCATAAACAACATATTTATAAACTGATTTCTCGCTTCCAGTCATATTCTTTGTAAGGTAGCCAAACAACTCTTCACTCTCAAATAACTCCTGTGCATAAAACTCATCATCACCTAATTTTTCATACTTAATACCATCAACGATTAGATAATTCATCTTTCGTTGAATAATTAAACTCACTTCAGCCCTGAATTTCTGTGGGTTATTTTTAAAGTTAAAACTCCACCTTTACTAATCTCAATATCTGCCTTGCTATAAATCATCTTTGCTTTTTCTACTTCAGTATCAAAATTAACTGAAAAGTTGTTTTATATTTAACTCTATCCCATATACCATTCTTCAACCTCCATCCTTTTCTCCAGTGCCTGCTCAATTCTCTCATCATTTATTTCACTTAAAGATAATGATAAGGACACTACATCTACAATATTGTTTTTTGATAGAAATGCAGGGTCATAGCGCCAAACCTGTAACTCATCTATCTTTTCATCCATAATTCGTGCCTTATCTAAAATAATCTTCTCTCCTATTTTATCAAAATATTTTGTAATACTTTGTTTGAAATGAGGATTTAAAAAATAAACATCAATAATTCCATTTTCTTTTATCAATTCTTTTAATTTTTCTTTAAGGAGTACATTTTTTTCTTTTTTCAAGTCCAATAAGAAACCACCTACTCGAGGATTACGAATTAACGCTAATTGTCTATTAGTCACAAGAAAAGTCTGAACTGTTTTTATTAATGTCGATGACAGTTTTACTGGTTCAACTATCGGAATGATTTTATCACTTAATAATGAGTTCTCTAATAATTCTCTTATAGCAATTAATTCGAATTATTTTCCTCTCAAATAAGGAAAATACATATCTTACCCCCCAAACTTACTATCTAAAAAATTTTCCAATTTATTGTATTGCGCCTTTTTTAAGTCACAAAAATACATTAAAAACTTTAACTCATATGGTACTTTAGCATATAAATCAATATCAATACGATTTCTCTTTTTTAATTCAGTAATAAATAATCTATAAGCGTCTAAAATATCTACCTCACCAAACATTTTTTTGCATTCAGAATAATATTTGAATTGAGATACATTTGGTAGATACCCGTAATAAGTTAACAATATTGATTCATATTCGGATTTTCTTAATATCTTAAACATAGTATTAAATTCTAAGGAGGCATTATATTCAACTGGCTTCTTTCTTTGACTTATAGTATTGCGATTGGTTAGGAGATACACTCCTACAGGTGTATCTGAGAGTATTTTTTCGATAGCATGAGAATTCACTTCAGCTGTAACCACTGATACATAATTAAAAGCTTTATAATAATCATTTATTTGTGTTTCAAGTCGTTCAAAGTTATCAAGTTCCGTTTTAATCTCATATACAACTGCTTTACCATTTATAAGTATGAAATCGGCCTTTGATTTAGCTACAGGAACTTCCGTTAATGCAGTAGTAGTTTTGGGGCTGTGTATTCCGAGCAATAATTTGTTTAATAATGTGTTTTTATAAAAATATTCATTTCTGTAATTTTTTTAAGCTGCTGATAAAATTCGGATATTATTTTTTTATTATTTTTTTTTTGTGGATTATCTACATATTGTTTTATTGCTGCTACATAAGTTTCTTCTGTATGTTCTTCTAGAAGATATTTAAAGGTGTTACGAGAAAAAACACGATTTAAAAGAAGATATCTATTTGTATTCATTTTTTAAACACCTCCATGAGTAATACCAGCTTGCATCCACTAGTTTAGTTAATGATATTAATTATGTATCGAATAAATATTATAGCATTCTAATGTAACTAAATCTTTTAGACCAATTTTATTTTGATGATGATAAGGGAATATTTATATAATAACTTCAACAAGCACAGTTAGGTATGTTTTATAAAAACATTCTACATAATTATCAATAATACCTGCAAGGCTTTGAAGCTTTTCCCATTTAGAATCAATAGTTATAACCTAATTCCTGTTCTCAAAGGTACACTTGCGCAATAACAAGATTCTTAGACTATAGGACAAAACAAGTAAGAACTTATAAATCTTCAAAATCACTTATAAGAGAATACAAATACCGATCCGCGCCAGGACGACGCGTCCCCTGCGACCAAATCGAGTAAATCAGAGGGATTACTCCCTCGTTCTCCCCTAAGAACCCTACGTGAGATTTTCACCTCATACGGCTCAAGTTATCCTAAATCAACCAGAATATAGGTTAACAAACAGCAATCATCTGTTTTAGGCTAACAGAATATTCACATTGTCCCTATGGCTTAGCACCCCGTCGTTACCAACGACGCACCCATAGGTAGGGTTATTCCAAGTGGATAGAATAGTCCAAAAGTCTTTCGACTTAGACAGCCCGATATAAGGCGCTTATCACTTATATATTTTTAAAGTGCTGGTCGCACTGTCGTATAACGTCCCTGATTTGCGACGTTTCCCAACCTTAGAAGGAGACGCTCATGCCCTGACAAGGGCTAATGCGCCCACTGTCCCGACGGGCTTAGGTTGGGAAATGTGTGAGGGCAACACCCAAAAGGCTTTTTGACCCACGCCCGA
>JAQUGH010000141.1 GCA_028684195.1 Clostridia bacterium
GAACCTTCCCCTCGAAATATTTTTTTACCATAGCTACAGTTCTAGAAACAAGATTCCCAAAATCATTGGCCAAATCACTATTTATTCTCTGTATCAAATTATCTTCAGAGTAATATCCATCCATCCCCAACGGTATTTCTCTTAAAAGAAAATACCTTATAGCATCTGCTCCATATTTATCAATAAGTGTGAGGGGGTCAACAACGTTCCCTTTTGACTTAGACATTTTTCCTGACTCTTGTAGCAACCACCCATGCCCAAAAATTTGCTTAGGAAGTGGAAGCCCTGCCGCCATTAATATTGTCGGCCAAATGACAGTATGAAAGCGAACAATATCTTTCCCCACTAAATGAATATCTGCCGGCCAATATTTTTTATACAATTCATCGTTATCTGTACCATAACCTAACGCTGTAATATAATTTGAAAGTGCATCAAACCAGACATATATTACGTGTTTGTCATTTATCGGAACAGGTATTCCCCAATTAAAAGTGGTTCTGGAAATACACAAATCCTCTAAACCATTTTTTATAAAATTAATCATTTCATTCCGCCTTTTCACAGGCTGAATAAAGTTGGGGTTTTCCTCTATATGCTTCAACAATCGGTCTTGATATTTAGACATACGGAAAAAATAACTTTCCTCTTCCACTAATTCAACAGGTCGCTGACAATCGGGGCAAATTTTTTCTTCACCAACCTGTCTCTCTGTAAAAAAGGTCTCACAAGGAGTACAATACCATCCCTCATAAGCAGAAAGATATATATCGCCCTTTTCATATATTTTCTTAAAAATTTCTTGCACTATTTTTTTGTGTCTTCCCTCTGTTGTTCTTATAAAATCATCATTCGTAATCAAAAGCTCTTTCCATAGCAACTTAAAACCCGCCACAATTTCATCTACATATTGTTGAGAAGTTTTCCCTGCAGCTTTAGCTGTTCGTTCAATTTTCTGACCATGCTCATCAGAACCAGTTAAAAAATATGTATCAAACCCTTGCATTCTTTTGTATCTAGTCATTGTATCTGCCATCACCGTAGTTAATGCGTGTCCAATATGTAATTTAGCGCTTGGATAATAAATTGGTGTTGTAATATAAAATGTCTCTTGTTTCATACTATCATTCCTTCCTAAAAATAACGTCTTTCCATCCACTAGGGACGAAAGACTACGCCTTCATGGTATCCACCTTACCTTAATCTATAAAGTGAAATTCGTTTTATATATATCATAATTTAAATATAACTTTAATTCAATCTACCAAGTAGAATAGTATACTAGCCCCCCAACCTTTGTCAAGGCTTCACGCCTTCTCCAAAAATATTTGATTTATTGATAATGTCCCCATTTCTATGTTACCTCGCAGCAACATATTGTTGGTTTTTCGATTTTGGCTTATCCGGCAAGGTCAGCAACAACTTGCCACGCTTCACCAACGGCTTGACATACTGTCTCAGAAAATAGCTTGGGGTCTCAAATTCAAACTCCTGCGCCAATTCCTCACGACTTCGAGGCTTAGAGCAAAAGGCAATGATCTCATCCGCACTAATGTTTTCTTTTCTATCGGAAAATACCTTATTGTACAGTGTAACACGAAACACACCCTGTGTACTCATGAAAACCGGAGGCTTCAGCTTATGATTTTTCATCTCCAAACGCATAGTTGGAATACCAGAATAACGATTCTCTGAATTAATCGCAATTTCCAGTGCCCCGGCTATATACGGATTTCTAGTGTCAAAACCAAATTTTCCCAAATTATCTATGGTGCCTCGTCCGTAAAGACCTCCCGGATTTTCAATCTCAATTCGATCGTCAAACATCAAGAGCCGAATGGGTAAGTTTTCTGTATGAATGCTATAATCACGATGCACTAAAGCATTGAGAACCGCCTCTCTGACAGCTTTAATTGGATATTCCGCACGGTCAGCTCTTTTCCCGCTATCATCCACGATCAGGCTACACCTCATATTTCTGCTAACAAAAGTAACCGCATCGTCAAGCATTTGCGTGATTGTTCCATCAATTCGCTTGTCATCAAGGAATCTCTCGCCCATAGAACCAAGCTCCCCGATTTCCACTCCCGGTACAACAGAAGCAATAATGCTATACTGCGGAAAAAGACTCTGCGGATAAAGCCCGAAAAGCATCTCCCCAGCTAACGTAGGCTTGCCGTCCTGAACAATTCCTTGTAAGGTGAGGATACGTTCGTCATCTAACGCGGCAAAGTTTCGTTTTGATTCTCTAATTTTAGCAAAATACAGATTGAGCGCATTACAATTCAAATCTTCCATCGTTGCTCGTTTATCGGTACGTAGCTCATCCTGTATTTTTCGCTTGAACACTTCAAAACTGTACACCTCGTATTCCGTCATAGGCTTATCGGCCTCTCCAATCCGAACATACGAACCACGAACACGCCCTCGTCCTACATAAAAACATGGCTTATCAAAAGCATCACACTCACCGATTTCTGTGCTAACAACAATTTTTCCGTCAATATTGCAAACGGTAAACAAAGGACGCACCTTAGGTTGCATTTGCTCACATTGCTCCGTTACCTTTTTTTGAATATCGTGTGGATCGTAAACACCAGTCACGTTGAAATCATCGTTTTCATCAATTCCAAACACAATTATTCCACCGCAGTCTTGGTTGGAAAAACTAGACAGTGTATCATACATCCTTTCTGGTGCGCCTTGCCTGGCACTCTTTATTTCAAGATGTTGCCCCTCACATTTTTCTGTTCGGATTTTGGCGACCAAATTCCTTAACTCTTGAGTTAACATACGATTTACTCCTCTCAACAAGCATTATACCCAATTTTCAAGATGGATACAATGTTTTATGAAAATAATTATGGAAATGTTAATTTGTATTTTCATAAAATGGCATTTTATGAAAATGTGTTTTTTTAATACATAAAGTTTGCTTTATATTCTAACATTTATATTCATTTTCATTTTCATTTTTAGCTGTTTCGTTATATAAAAAATCAAGGTACCTGTCCCCATTTATTCTTCTCCAAAAAATTAAAAAATATTTTTAATAAAATGCAAATTTGTTGTTGACTTTTAATGTCATAATTGTTATCATTTACTTGAGTTAAATTGTCGAATCTTGGCGAAGAAAGGAGATGTTTTCGTGAAATCAACTGGTATTGTAAGAAAAGTTGACGAGCTTGGTCGTGTAGTTATTCCTATTGAGTTAAGAAGAACATTGGGAATAGAAGAAAAAGACGCTTTAGAAATTTACGTTGATCAAGAAAAAATTGTTCTAAAAAAATACGAGCCTGCTTGTGTATTTTGCGGAAGTGCAGACGATGTTCAGCATTTCCGTGGCAAACTAGTTTGTAAAGAGTGTGCCCAAGCTATGTCCGCTAACGCTTAATCTTTTTATCTAAACAATTTGTATTACAAAAGTAAAAACAAGATCTGCTTTTAGCAGTGTCTTGTTTTTACTTTTTTTTCTATGCTTATTCGTTACTCTCTACTTAATCATAATTTTATTATATATTTCTCGCTTCGATATCCCCATCATCTGAGCTATTTCTTTGAGTGCGTCCTTTGTACTAAAGCCTTTTTTTAATAACATAGCATAATATTTTTGTATTTCCTCTAAAGACATTTCTTTTTTTCCCTCTTCCCTCATTCCCTCCACAATAATCGTTATTTCTCCTTTTATCTTTTTCCCTTCAAATTTAGCTATTACCTCACTCAAGGTTCCTCTCTGATATTCTTCAAATACTTTGGTCAACTCTCTTGCCACACAACATTGCCTATCTCCCCAAGCTACTTTAATATCCAATAATGTCTGGCAAAGACGATGTGGACTTTCATAAAAAATAAGGGTTCTTCTTTCTCTCTCCAAAGAATCAAATGTTTTTTTTCTATCCTTTCCTTGTCTAGGGAAAAAGCCGGCAAAAACGAAGCCACTACAATCAAGTCCTGAAGCAACCACTCCCGTTATAAGTGCGGAAGGCCCAGGAATAACTGTTATCGTTATCTGTTGTTTTACACATTCTTTTACTAATTCATAGCCTGGATCTGAAATTCCAGGCATACCAGCATCTGAAACTAGAGCAATGTTTTTTCCCTGACATAATTTATCTATCAGTACAGGCCCTTTTGACAGTTTATTATGTTCATAATAACTTGTGACTGATTTCTGAATCGAATAATGATTTAATAATTTTTGCGTATGACGTGTATCCTCCGCCGCTATTATATCAACTTCTTTTAAGGTGTCCAAAGCTCGCAAGGTTATATCTTTTAAATTACCTATTGGCGTTCCCACTAAAAAAAGAGTCCCTTTCACATTATGTTCCACATTAATCAACCTCTTTTCCATACCAGGTTAAAATCTCCTTTGTGTACTCCCCTTGACTTTTATAAATAATCAATGGAGATAAAACTTCAAACTCAGAAGGAGCGTTTTTCCTAGCCTCAACCAAAATATGGCGTGCAGGTTTATTATAAAAAGGATGAACAAACCGTATTCTACGTGGTTCTAAATGGTAATGACGCAAAATCTCAAAAGCATCAATAATCCTCTCAACGCAATAAACTAGAGAAAATCGTCCTTGGTTATTTAACAATTTGCTTGCACTTGCTACAACATCTTCAAAACAGCAAGCAATTTCGTGTCGTGAAAGAGCCCTGCTCGCTGCAGGGCTCGATTTACCATCTTTTAATGACCAGTAAGGAGGATTTGCCGTAACTAAATTAAAACTGCTCCCCCCTAATTCTTTATGAATTTCTTTAATATCCCCTTCTACTATTTGAATATCTTTCTCTAAGTTATTAAGTTTAATAGAACGGTTTGCCATTTCGGCAATTTCTTCTTGTATTTCTACTCCTATTATTTTAACATTATCCGCTCTTGTACTTAAGATCAAAGGAATAACCCCTGTTCCCGTTCCTAAATCTATTATCCTATCTCCCTTTTTCACAGTAGCAAAATGTCCTAAAAGAATGGAATCAAGAGTACACCGAAACCCTTTTTTCTTCTGTATAAGTTGCAAATTTTGGATGATTAAATCATCCAGTGTTTCATCGGGTCTTATCACAATAACTAATTCTTCCCTTCTAAATCAAATAAATCAAAGTTTCCGCAAAAATCCCATACAAAATAGGCAATCGCCTTCCCTAGCTTGACCAAAATGAATATGACAGATATGAAACCCTTCGTCGTACAATTTTAACAAATTATCATATCCTTGACCCTGTATGTTTTTTACATTGCTTTCCACCTGAGCCTTATCTTCTTCAGTATAACTGCATAACTGCCGATGCAAGCTTTCATTTTCCTCTTCCAGTGCATAAGCCATCATTTTTAAAGCAG
>JAQUGH010000021.1 GCA_028684195.1 Clostridia bacterium
AGAAGCCACTCAAACACCACTTCCTTCTTCAGGAACAGTGTTAATCAGCGTAGCAGAGCAAGACAAGCCATCTGTACTCGAAGTAGCAAAAGGATTTATTAAACAAGGCTTTAAAATTAAGGCAACTGAAGGAACTCGACGTTATCTAAGTAATAATGGTATTGAATCTGAATTAATTAAAAAACTATTTGAAGGTCGTCCCAATATAGCAGACGGCATTATGAACAAGGAAATTCAACTTGTTATTAATACTCCCGTTGGTAAACAAAGCCAACAGGACGATTCTTACATTAGAAAAGCAGCAATAAAATACAAAACACCATATATCACAACCATTGCCGCCGCCCTTGCCAGTGTGAAGGGCATTGCCGCCTATAATGACCCTACCTCCAGTAAAGAAGGGGTAAAATCCTTACAAGCGTATCACAAGGATATTAAGTAACCCTTTGAATTGCTGATATGATAAAAATAAGCCCCGAGACTAAATACGAGTAGTCATAAAGACAACTTGTGAACCGAGGGGCAAAATAAACTGAAAACGAGAAAAAGCCATATCAATTTTGAAACGAATTGATATGGCTTTTCTTTATGTACAAATCAAGGTTCAGAATTTATAAATTTGCAAATTCAAATTTGAGTTGTAAATAATCAAATTTAATTGTATAATATTGCCTATAAGAAACCGTTCAAAACAGAAAGGTGACCACCATGAAATTTTCATATAAAAAACTTTGGAAATTACTTTTGGATAGAGATATGATGAAAAAAGATTTGCTAAGAGAAGCAAAAATCAGCACTGTATCAATGGCAAAGATGGGAAAAAATCAGAATGTCACCACTGATGTACTGCTCAAGGTCTGTACTGCATTGCATTGTGATATTTCTGATATTATGGAAATTGTGGAAGGCGATGAGATGCAGTAATGGATAAAAAAGATTTGGTAATCAGAAACAGCACCGCTGAATTTTTGATTTTTGAAAAGCAATCCCACGCAGAGGGCATTAAAGTACGCTACGAAGATGGCACACTTTGGCTGACACAAAAGATGATTGCTGAGCTTTTTGATGTGCAAAAGCCTGCTATTTCAAAGCACCTTCAAAACATATACGATTCAGATGAATTAGAGAAAAATGCAACTGTTTCCAAAAAGGAAACGGTTCAAGCAGAGGGTGAACGAGAAGTTACTCGTATGCTTGAGTACTATAATCTTGACGCTGTTATATCAGTTGGTTATCGTGTAAACTCCGTTCGTGCCACACAGTTTAGGCGTTGGGCAACTGCTGTTTTATCAAAATTTGCACAGCAAGGATATTTACTGGATAGAAAGCGTATGGAGAACGGTGCTTTTCTTGATGAGGATTACTTCGAACATTTGCTGGAAGAAATCAGAGAAATCCGCCTATCAGAAAGACGATTTTATCAGAAAATTACCGATATTTACGCAACCGCCATTGACTATGATAAAAATGCTCCAACCACTAAAAAATTCTTTGCAAAGGTGCAAAACAAAATGCACTATGCCATTACCAAACACACCGCCGCAGAAATCATTTATAACCAAGCTGACAGCGAAAAGGAACACATGGGTCTTACTACTTGGGAAAAAGCACCCAGTGGCAAAATTGTGAAATCTGATGTTTCTATCGCAAAAAACTATCTTTTAAAAGAGGAGCTTGAAGATTTAGGCAGAATTGTGAGCGCCTTTTTGGAGCTTGCAGAGTCGGCGGCGAAACGACATATTCCCCTTACTATGGAGGATTGGGCAAACCGAATTGATAAGTTTTTGCTTTCTGATGATAGAGATATCTTGCAAAACGCAGGCAAAATATCGATGGAAATTGCAAAGGATAAGGCAGAAACAGAATTTGAAAAGTACAGAATTACGCAAGATAGTCTGTTTGAAAGTGATTTTGATAAGCTGATTGCAGACAAATAGCCCAAACTCTTAACAATAATATTGCTCTTTGGAGGAAACAATATGGCAGTCAAGGAAGAACACAGAGGGACGGTTCTTCTGTGTTGTACTTCCGTATCTTGCACATAACTTATGCTGGTTTCGTCCAATTGAAAATAATTATGATTTGGTAGTATAGGTTCATTTTATTTTATTTTAAAATAGCTGCATCTTTTGCTTTCTTGATAATTGTTTTATTGCGTATTCCCTCTTCATCGCATCTTTTTTCGTCATGAATTCTTCATAATATCTTAACTGAACAGGATTCCTAGCACGTGTGTATTTTGCACCCTTACCTTCATTATGCTCAGTAATTCTTCTGGTAACATCCGTCGTCCAACCTGTATAAAATGTTCCATCCTTACATTCAACAATATATGTATAATACATTTCTTTACTTTCTACCTCATATTTTATCATCATGCAAACCATCCTTCATATTCTACATAACACAGGATAATTTCTTACATAGGACACAAAAGAACCGTCCCCTTGTGTCTTCAACTTTCTTCTTCAAATAAACACTTGTCTGGTAAGCTTACAATGAATTCTGTTCCTCGGTCAGGCTCACTGTCCACTTGAATATGACCATCGTATAAATTCACAATATGTTTCACAATAGATAAACCTAATCCTGTACCTCCTATATCTCTTGACCTTCCTTTGTCTACCCTATAAAAACGTTCAAATATACGGTCTAAGTGTTCCTTAGCTATTCCTATCCCCGTATCCCTAACTGAAATAACTATTCCGTCTTTACTATGGAAAGCCTTAATTCTTATACTTCCATTATCAACATTATATTTAACCGCATTATCAAGCAAATTAATCATCATCTGTTTAATCCTATTCTTGTTCGCTTTTATGCCAAGCTCCTCAGGTATTTCTATTTCTATCGTAATATTCTTTTTTCTCGCTACTTCATCTACAATGGAAAGAACTTCCTCTACAATAGGTTTTAATAAATAATCATCTATCTGAACATCCTTAGGCATAGTTTCTATTTCCGAAAGCTGCAAGATATCATTAATTAATACATATAACCGTTCCGCCTCTACATCAATAATCTCAAGAAATTGATTGGCTACCTCCAGTTTATTAATCGCTCCGTTTCGCAAAGTCTCTACAAAACCTCTAATTGAGGTAAGTGGTGTCTTTAATTCATGTGTCACATTGGAAACAAATTCTGTCTTTATTTGCTCCAGCTTTTTTATCTTAGTTATATCATGTATAGAAATAATAACACCTAATTTATCGACAGAACCGCTACTTGCTCTAATAGGACTAGAATAAACTCTAAATACCCTTTCCTCGGGAACACTCATGTTTATTTCTTTAACAAGGGTCACATCATCGGTCATAGTCTCGTTTATCATCAAGTTTAACTGGTTATTTCTGATGTTTTCAATAAAATTAGTTTCTAAAGCGTGCTTAACGCTCTCAATGTCAAACATTTCGCAAGCAACGGAATTTATTAGGATTATCCTTGAATTATAATCAACAGCAATGATCCCGTTAATCATATTATCCAAGATTAATTCTACCTTTGCGTTTTTATCCTTTAATTCAACAACAGAGACTTCAAGCTTTTGAGCCATATCGTTAAACCCATCGGAAAGGGCTTTGAATTCATCATTTTTAGTATACCTTACTCTCGTCGAATAATCACCCTGTGATACCTCATCCATCGCCATAGCAAGAGCATCAATGGGTTTAAGCAAAATATGTGAAAATCTCCAAGCGAGCAGAGACGTTATAATTATTCCTGCCAAAAAAACCACAATTGAATATTTTAGAATGTCCCAATCAATTTTTTCAACCTGAATCATGGGAACAGCCATTCTTGTAACCACACCGAGTTCAGGCAAAGAACGTGCTATATACAAAAATTTGCTTTTCAAAGTACCACTGGAACGGATATCCATACCACTGCCCTTTTCTATCGCCTCACGTATTTCCTTACGATCTTTGTGATTTTCCATCAGGCGGTAATCTGCCTCCGATTCACCAAGAACATTACCTTCATAATCAATAAAAGTAATCCTAGTTGCAGTAATAGTAGTATTGATATTGTCTCCTGTCAGTATTTTTGCGTATTCATGAGCAGCCCGATTATAATCTACCTCTTCATCTTCTCTCCCATTTTGCAAAAGCTCCCACCCAATAAGCTTGGTCGAATAAATGAGCTTCTCTTCCAATTCATTTTGATATAGATTATGAGCCTCTTTTGTCATGAAAAACGCCATGATTGAAACTCCCGTTACAACCAAAATAAGATAATAAAAAAATATTTTCTTTCTCATAAACTGACTATGACTCCTTTTCCGCAACTCATTTTCTCTGATGCCTTATTTCTTTTTGTCAGCAAACCTGTAGCCAACCCCTCTGACCGTTTCTATATAAACAGGATCATCACTGTCATCTTCGATTTTTTGCCTTAAATATCTAATATGCACATCAACCGTCCTAGTTTCACCAGTAAAGTCATACCCCCATATTTTTTCTAAAAGCTTCTCTCTAGATAACACTTTCCCTTTGTACATAACCAGCATTTTAAATAATTCATATTCCTTATATGTCAATTCAATTAAATTACCCTTTTTATAAACTTCCCTACGCTCACAATCAATTAAAATATCTTCATGCTTAAATACGTCTCCCTCTACTAACTCACTATTACCGACACGACGAAACAAAGCCTTTACTCTGGCAACTAATTCTCTTACACTAAATGGCTTACTTAAATAATCATCGGCCCCTAACTCAAGACCCAAAACTTTATCAAATTCTTCTCCCTTTGCCGTTACCATCATAATTGGTATCTTTTTTGTTCTGTAATCCTGTCTAATTTTCCTGCACAATTCCAATCCATCTTTTCCAGGAAGCATTATATCAAGAATAAACAAGTCAGGTGTTGTATTTCCTATTTCTTTCAAAAACACTTCTCCATCCTCAAAAGTCTTTACTCTATAACCATTCTCTTCAAGATTATATTTTATAAGCTGAAGTATATGCTTTTCATCATCGACAACAAAAATCAATTCTTTCGCTACAATAATCGCCCCCTTCTATCATCTATTTTTTCCTATCCTCATTCCTAGCCAAGTGAATATGTTCACCCGTAGCATTAAAAACTACCCATTCGCTGATATTCGTAGCATGATCAGCCATTCTTTCCAAATATTTAGCAATAAACAAAAGATTTGTGGCCTGCTCCACCGTTTGGGGATCTTTCTTCATAATACAAATCAATTCCTCGATAATATGATAAAACAAATCATCTACTTCATCATCATTATCGCATACTTTTTGGGCAATCCGTACATCCTGCTTCACATAAGCGTCAATAGCTCTATTAACCATGTCTTTAGCTAAATCCGCCATCCTTGGTATATCAATCAAAGGCTTAATATAATTTTCATTGGCCATCCGAATGGTAATCTCCGCAATATCTGCAGCATGATCAGCTATCCTTTCCATATCGGTAATCATCTTTAATGCTGTTCCTATTGCTCTCAAATCCTTTGCCAAAGGTTGTTGTCTGGCAATTAGAATAAGACACTTTTTCTCAATCTTATGCTCAAAATCATCAATTATATCATCATCTTTAAATATTCTATGTGCCAATTCGGTATCCTGCTTTTTTAACGCTATTATCGTGTTTTCAATTGCTTCCTCCACCAAGCTCCCCATTTTAATCAAATCTAAATGTAGCTCTTCAAGTTTTTCATTAAAAATACGCCTTGTATCCATCTAAGCAACCCCTTCCATCATTTTTTCGCTTAGCCAAAGCGACCTGTTATATAATCTTCCGTCCTTTTATCAGTAGGCAAGCTAAAAATTTTTTCAGTAAAATCATACTCAACTATTTCACCATGAAGAAAGAAAGCTGTTTTATCCGAGATACGTCCCGCCTGTTGCATATTATGTGTAACAATAACAATGGTATATTTTTCTTTAAGTTCACCAATTAAATCTTCAATCTTTAATGTTGAGATTGGATCAAGAGCCGATGTGGGTTCATCCATTAAGACAACTTCCGGTTCAACAGCCAACACTCTTGCAATACAGAGTCTTTGTTGCTGACCTCCTGAAAGACCTAAGGCAGATTTTTTTAATCTATCCTTTACCTCATCCCACAATGCTGCACTCTTTATACTCTTTTCCACAATCTCATCCAGCCTTTGTTTAGATCTAACACCGTGTACCCGCGGTCCATAGGCAACATTATCATAAACCGACATCGGGAACGGATTGGGTTTTTGAAATACCATACCCACACGTTTGCGCAATTCTGCTATATCACAATTGCCATATATATTTGTTTCTGTAAAATACACTTCACCTGTTATTTTGACATGAGGAATAAGATCATTCATCCTATTGAACGTTTTTAAAAAAGTGGATTTACCACAACCAGATGGTCCAATTAAAGCTGTTACTTTATTTTCTTCAATTTCAATATCTATATCTTTTAAGGCATGTGTATCACCATAAAAAAGATTCAACTTTTTTGTTGTTAATATTTTTTTTTCAATTATTTTATTCATACTCCCATTGTCCCTTTCTTTATATTAGCAGCTATACGTCCTGCCAAATAATTAATAAAAGCTACAACAAGTATAAGAACTGCCGCAGTAGCAAACGTTTCCTCAAGAGATAGCCCTTCCTTGGCCAACATATAGAGATGTACTGACATCGTTCGACATGAATCTGTCAAAGAAACATCCATCCCTTGTGTAGCCGTCCCCGCAGTAAAAATAAGCACCGCCGATTCCCCTACAATCCGACCAATGCTTAGTATTACCCCAGTCAGGATACCGGGTATGGCACAAGGAAGTACTACCCTAATTATTGTCCAGAGTTTTGTAGCTCCAAGAGCCAAACTTCCTTCACGGTAGGAATTTGGAACTGCCTTTAAGGCTTCCTCTGTAGTTCTTATAATAGTCGGTAACACCATGATACTTAAAGTCAAAGAACCTGAAATAAGAGAAAATTTTAACTTTAAAGCAACTACAAAAAATACAAAGCCAAATAAACCGTAGATTATTGAAGGTATACTGGCAAGAGTTTCCGTAGCAAAACGAATCAATCTTACAATCTTCCCAGGTTTAGAGTACTCAGTAAGATGAATCGCTGAACAAATGCCTATCGGGGTAGAAATAATAACAGATAGTATAATCACATACAATGTAGAAATAATCATGGGTAAAATACCATGGTTTTTGCCCTTGTACGCTGTCGTTAAAAATTCTAACGATATATTAGGTAAACCCTTAATCAGTACAAAAATAAGTATCCACGCTAAAACCCCAAGCGTTAAAAAGGAAAAAAAGTAAATGAAAAACTTTAAAACTTTGTCTTCAATATTACCACCAATAAAATTTTCTTTAATCTTTACAATATTTTTCATTCTTAAATCCTGCTTTCCTTTTTGTAAATTGTTAAATTAAGTGCAACATTCAAAACTATAATAAATATGAAGAGGACAACTCCTGTCGCAAAAAGTGCCTCTCTGTGCATCCCCTGAGCATAGCCCATTTCCATTGCTATATTTACCGTCAAAGTCCTAACAGGCGAAAGTATCGATTCTGGAAAAACCGGGGTATTTCCGGCAACAAGCAGTACCGCCATAGTTTCTCCAATTGCTCTGCCCGTACCCAACACTATTGAAGCTAAAATACCGGAACTAGCAGCAGGAAGCATTACTTTAAATATTGTCTTGATCTGGGAAGCTCCAAGTGCAAGTGAACCTTCCTTATATTCCTTAGGCACGGAACGCAGGGATATTTCTGAAATACTGATAATTGTCGGAAGAATCATTATCGCTAAAATAATTATTACCGCAAGAAGACTGTTCCCAGGTCCACCGAAGGTATTACGAATTAGCGGTACTATCACTATCAGTCCAAAAAAGCCATAGACAACAGAAGGTATTCCAGCTAAGAGCTCAACTGCTGGTCTAAATATCCTTATCAACCAATCTGGAGCTATCTCCGCCAAAAAAATAGCTGTGAAAAGACCTACAACCGTCCCCAATACTACTGCCCCAAGAGTACCAATGAGGGACACCACAATCATCGGAAGTATCCCAAATTGATTTTCTAGAGGTCGCCAAAAATGCCCTGTTACAAAATCAATTACACCTATCTTAATCATTACCGGCAAACCTTGGGCAAAAATGTATACGGTAATAACAGCAATGGAAAGCACCGCCGTACATGCACAAAGGAAGAAGCTTTTCTCAACTATTAATTCAAACAGTATTTTCTTCCTACCCCGAACGCTTGACTTAATACCTTTGTCAATAGAGATGATATTTTCTTCCTTTGTCAAAACGAATCCTCCTTCTTCTCAACCACTTGTCCAATCAAGCTAACATTAGTTAAACAATGGTTTTCCCTTTCCAACTCTTCCAACTAACATTCATTCATCTTAAGCATTATTTTACTGGAATATACTTCTCCGACTTCACCATCTGCTGTCCTTCAGAGCTCATGATAAAGTCAAGATATGCTCCAACTTGAGGACTCATCTCTCCTTTGGTAATCATTAAGAACGGTCTGCAAATTGTATACTTTTTATCCAGTATATTTTGCACTGTAGGTTCTACTCCACTCACTTTTAAAGCCTTTACAGTATCATCGAGTATGCCCAAGGATATATAACCTATAGCTGAATCATTACCGGAAACTGTTGCTTTCACTCCTCCAGTACTATCCATTATTAATGCTTTTTCTGTAATTAAGGATTTCTTGGTTCCATCTGGCAGTTTTTCTTCCAGCTTCATTAATTCCTGAAATGCTCCCCTTGTGCCTGAACCAGCTTCACGGTTAACAACCGTTATTTCCTTATCAAACCCACCTAGCTCTTTCCAGTTAGTAATTTCTCCTTTGAATATTTGGGCAATCTTTTCAATGGTAAGATCAGAAACACTATTTGAACAATTTACAACCACTGCAATACCATCATAAGCTATCACATGTTCTGTAAGGTCACTACTCTTTTCGTCCTCCTTAAGCTCACGAGATACTGTCCCTATGTCAGCTGTTCCATCATTAATAGCCTGAATCCCTTGGGTAGAGCCGATTTCCTGAATATCAATTTTCACATCTTGTTCATTTTCCATAAATGAATCTGCCAAAACTCTTGCCAAGGGACCTACTGAGGTTGAGCCTATTACCGTAACTCTTCCGTTTAAACTTGGAGAACTCAAATCTCCGTTTACCGTACCATTTTCTGTCTCATCAGAACTACACCCCAAAAAAATTGCTGTCCCCATAAGTACTAGAACTATTAACAACACAGTAAAATTCCACTTCTTAACCCTTTTTAACATTTTTAATTTCCCCCTTTTATAATTTTTTTTATCTTAGTATTACAGTTATGATCTTACTGCTTATTAATTAGGAACAAATTAAGAGCATGTTAAAATCATGTTAAATAAAAAAGAACACAAGAGAACAGTCAGGAACGGTTCTCTCTTGTCCTCTTGTGTCCTTTATATGTCCTTTAAATAACAATAGAAAAGAAACTCTAAATATGTTATGATTGCGATGTATTCTACTTTGTGACAATTGATGGAAATTTCGTTACAAAAATCTATTTATTTGTTTTTTTATCACTACTTGATTAGATTTTATTTGTAAATACTCCTTCATACGATATTTAGTTTATTAAAAATAGTTGTAATTAATTGAATAGTGATTATACCTTGTATATAATGGTTTATGTAATATATAAATATACTGATTTTAATAATTCAGATTACTAACCCTATACTAACTTATTTTAAATTTAAAATATTAAAGAATTTAGGAGGAATTCACTAATGACTACTGAAAAAAGGAAAGCATCACTTCAAAGAGCCGAAGAATTAAAAAGTACACTCAGCCATTTTTTAAAGGAAAAGCAACACATTCCCAAAGGTTTAGAAATGGCAGATGTGTTAAACGCCAGAAAAAAAAGAGTGCTTGCAGTATTAGGAGGAACTGAAGAAAATTGGAATGATTATAAGTGGCAACTTACTCATCGAATCTCTGATACTAAAACTTTAAGCAAAATTATTAATATAAATGAGAATGAGAAAAAACAAATTGAGGAAGTAGGAGCGAGCTTCAAATGGACTATCTCCCCCTACTACGCAAGCTTAATACAACCAGATGACAAATATGATCCAATCAAGCTAATGTCTGTTCCTATTTATAATGAATTAGGGGATACTTGTAATAACCTTGATCCTATGAATGAAGAATATACTAACCCAGCCGGAAGTATAACTAGACGCTATCCAGATCGGCTAATTATTAACGTTACTAATGAATGTGCTATGTATTGCCGATACTGCCAACGAAGGAGAAATATTGGTGTAAATGATGGTGCAAAGCCAAAAGATATTCTTCAAGAATCCATTGATTACGTCAGAAATAATGAAGAAATTAGAGATGTATTATTAACAGGCGGAGATGCCTTATGTCTTACAGATGATTATTTAGAGTGGATTTTACGCCAATTAAAAGAAATTCCTCATGTGGAATTTGTACGACTGGGCACAAAGGTTCTGGCAACAATGCCTCAAAGAATTACCGATAAATTATGTGAAATGCTAAAGAAATACCATCCTATTTACATTAATACTCACTTTAATCATCCCATTGAAATCACCCCCGAAGCAAAAGCCGCTTGTGAAAAACTAGCTAATGTTGGAATTCCCCTCGGTAATCAATCAGTTTTATTAAATGGAATTAATAATAATAAACATATAATAAAAGTCTTAAATCACGAGTTATTAAAATGTCGAGTAAGACCTTACTATATCTTCCTATCTAAACATGTACAAGGAACTACTCATTTTAATACTTCAATTGATGATGGTCTTGAAATTATGGAATATTTAAGAGGTTATACTTCTGGAATGGCAATCCCTACCTTTATTGTGAACGCCCCAAAAGGGCAGGGCAAGGTTCCTCTAGCCCCTAATTACATGATTTCCAGAGGTTCTGGATATGTAACAATCAGAACCTGGGAAGGTAATATTATTGAATATGATAATCATGAAACAATAGATATTAAAAGTATTATTGGTTAGAAAAGCCCTGAGGATAATCTAGTCCTCAGAGCTTTTTTGGTTGGTGGACAAAAAGGAACCGTCCCCTATTGTCTCCCTATATTTTAACTTAACCATTTTCATTTGCACCAAAGTAATATCGGAGCGACGGCTAATTGGGGAACAATTCTTGAAAATTTTACTCAGAAGTTTTACACATGGGAAGGCTCAATTATCAGGTTTTTGCTGATAATTGAGCCTAAACAGTAACTATGTACAAAATATTCCAAACAGTCAGGGGCTGTTCTCTCACCTATTACCACCTATATATGGATTTATAATTTTACCCCTTCCTGAAATTTTTTTACCACCTACTCTTGATTCACTGCCCTTTTCTACTTCTATCTGTACTTCAGATTTCGAATATAAGTTATTGATTACAGTATCTTTTATTGAACCTAATTTATCCAGCTTCTCCTGACAATACGCATCTAATTGTCTATCTGCAGTCTTAAAAGACTCTTTTTTATCTGATTCTTTTATTTCTAATAGGACTCTTCCAATTGGTGAATTTGATTGTTCATTTTCATTTTCATTATTAATACACACTAACTCTTCATTAGTTTGTTTTTTTTGCTTAAGAAGCGATTGCCCTTCATTACATTTTAATTCCAATATTTCTTTCTGATCCTTATGAATCCTTCCAATCCTATATTTCGCTGATTCGCACCGCTTTTGCCATTGTTTATCATTCATATTTTGCATATCTGCAAATAATGTAGTACTCATTTCGTTTAGTGTATTCCTAAAAGTTTCTACTATCTCATCCATCTGTTTTGTATAATCCCCTACTACATTCTCTATTTCCGCTTCATATGTTACCAAAATATCTTCCATTCTATTACCGTTCGTTAATTCTTCCATATCATTTCAGCCCCCTAATTCCACATTACATTGATATTTCTAGCATTATCTTAATATTCTCTTCATAATCTTGGTTGGTGGACAAAAAGGAACCGTCCCCAACTGTCCCTGCCACCCAACTGTCCCTGCCAACATTTTTTACTTGAGCTTTCGCAAGATAATTACGCCTAAAGCCACTGCTACAAGCACTATAACAAAATTGAATATCATTTTATAGTCATATGACTTTTGCTCTTTTACCTGAATTGGTTTAACTTCTATATCCTTAATGTTTAATACATCATACCCTTCGCTGATTATATACTCTTGGAAATTGGCAATGTCATACTTAGGAGGGGTTTGTATTTTTTCATCCCCAAATTTCAAAAGAAAATTGCCACCTTGTGAACCGTCGAAAACTAATTCATCTGCCAAATATTTTACAAGAATACTCTTTATTTCAATTGGTTTATCATCATTATTTTCAATCGTAAGAATTGCCGTATCTTCATTGGTTACATAAGAATTTAAAGGAAACGTCATATCTTTATAGGTAACGTTTTGAAAATTTAGATTGTATAATGTTTTACCATCGCCATTTTCAAAATTGAATTTCCTTTTAAAAAGACTATCCGTTTCAATAGTAAGGCTCTCAAGCTTTAAATTCCGTACATTAGCCACCTTAACAATCGTTTCTTTCTCCTTTTCTTCTACAGTAAAAGACGGTCTAAGCGTACCTATAAAGCTTTCTTTTTGCTTGATTATGTTATCGTACTTTAAAAAGACAGAGGTAAAAAATATTTTTTCCAAATTATTGGCAATCTTGAAACGATAGTGCGTATATTTTTTTGCATTTAATCTTATTTCTAAATTTTTATTACCCTCAACTTTATACAAATAGTCATTTTTAATCTTTTCCCAATTTTTATTATCGTAGCCACCCCATAATTCTACTTGTTTAGCAAAGCCGTCGCTTTCTGTATTAACTACTATCGAGGTTGCAATAATATCTTCCTTTAATGGATCTTTATGCAAATTTTTAAGTGGCTCTTTAAGCGCATAATCCAGATAAAAATATTCATCCTTGATAAATGAATTAAGCAATGCCATTTCATACATCTTTTGAGTTTCCCACGTATTTTGCGTGAAGCTTCGTCTAAAGTACGGAACAATTTCATTATTTTGATCATAAAGCATTAAATCAGCTAAATTAGGCTTTATATTATTATAAATTTTCGGTGAAAGCCTGATCGCCTTATACGCTTTATTTCCACTATTTTCAATTACAGCAGAAGAAGAAAAAACAAATTCATTCGCATAAACACAAGTACTCAACAAACTTACTAACAAAGCTCCCAAAGCTATACTACAGATCAATCTTTTTTTCATCAGGTAATAATTCTCCTTTCAGCTCTAATCTTTTATTAAAATACTGATAGACAAACGATATTGCGATTAACGTAATCCCAAAAGCGAAATAGGAAATAATTCTCGCTCCCTGCGATAAAAAGGAAAGATCAAGTATAAACAGCTTCGCTACTGCTAAAATAGAAAGCCCCAATCCAAAACGTCTCAGTAAAGCATATCTTTTTACAAAGCCAAATATTATCCAAGACAATGCCATCAATACATAAATAATACTGATTGCCGCATTGTTGAATCCTAAGTGATATTGTGTAATCAAGCTTTGCGTTAGAATAAGCACAAAATAAGCTGAAACAACAAGAGGATACCATTCTACACCTAGTTTCCGTTCCATTACCAAACACAAAATTAAATCTCGCAGAGCCAACAACGATAGCAAACTGATTATTACTAACACTATTGTCCCGATAATATTGATAATCAAAGGAACGCTTGCACAGCCTAGATAATTCCACTGTATAAATGAATCTACATTCAAGATAAATAAAGACATGAGAGCCAACCCATAAATAACCATGGAAATACATTTCATCACAAAATCAGAAAGTATTCTTATTCGAGGAATTATATAAGCAATTAAGTAGCTAACAACAATCATTAAGGCAAAAATTAAATAATCTACATTTAAATAACTTGGGTACAAAGCATCCTCTAAAACCGTTTCTAATTCTTGGCTAATCATGTACATCATAAATAGCCAAAAATTTATAGCTGTACCATATTTGAAATATTTAATGCCTCTACCAACCATTTTCTTTTTAAAAGCTAAGGCTGCTAAAATAATTATACTGCCAAGTGTAATCGCAAAATATTTATAAGAAAATAAATACTCATAGCCATTTAAAACATCGAAAAATAGGAAAGCCCCTAAACACAAAGCAGATATGACAAGCCCGCTCTTTTGAAATACTTTTTCTTCATGCAATATCCCATAAGTAAGTAAGGCAACACCCTCTACTAGCCAACCAAGTGAAAGCCACATCTTCCCAAATTGGAAAGGAATAATTAACACTACAAAAGTAAAGCCAGTTAAATAAAAGAGTGCTTTAGCTTTTTTCTCTTGTGTTAGATGAGACTCTATAAATCTCCCTACAGCTAAATAAATTCCAGCAAAAGTTATAGCAAGTAAGCCCGTAAAATCAGACAAATTTAACTCATAAAACGCTACATACATTAGCAATGCACTTATCACCGTATTTAACCCTAAAAGAACAATATCCGAATTCTTAAAGCGCATATTTTTCATATATGTACTTGCTATAGGGATAAGCGTGTAGATAATAAAAGCAAATGTCATATACAACAGCATGATAAAATCGTTTAACCCAAAGGGAAGACTATACTTTCGCATACTAAACATAAGAGCCATAATATATATAGTTGCCCCTACATTTAAAACAAACCCGATATACATTGATACTATCCATTTCTTATTAACCGAAATAATAAGTGCTAATAGGTTTAAGATTATAAAGTATGCCATGGCACTGAAAACCAAAACTTTACTTCCTGCAATAGAGAAAAGTGGTAAATAACCACCAATTAGTGCAAATGCCACTACCGTCTGTGAATTATAGCGCTGTGATAGTACAAAAGAACAGGCAGTAATTAGAACGCATAGCAATAAGGCTGGATACATTCCCAATATTTCCAAATGGAAATAACTAAGTGCCAAGGCTACATAGAGAACTGCTACCCCTCCACTGGTTAAACCAAGTGAAAACACATTAGTTTTCTTCCTATTCAAGAACTCACCCGCTGCCAAAAGTATTAACCCACCGATAAAAGAAAAAATTCCCTTTAAAACGTCCGGTAATTGAAAATATGTAAATTGAGTGGCTGCAATAACACCGATAACAACCATGAATACCCCTATCTTATTCAAAACATTTAGACCAATTAAAGATTCAATATTGTTCTTTTTCATCACACCTTTCATTTGATCTGCGGTGATTTGTTCCTGCCTTAGGTTAGTAAACTCTTCATTTATATTCTGACTAAAGGCTCCCGTTTGTTTAGCTAATTCTTCTCTAACCGTTGTTATTTTACTATTAATTAATTCCTTTAATTCGCTAAGCTTTTCATATGTTTCATCCTCTAAATCTATTCTGCTTTCTTGAAGCATAGCAGTCATCTTTGCTATACGACTTTTAGTAGCTATTTCAATTTGCGCTAATCTGTTTATTTCCCCCTCTACATTCGCTTCAAAATAAACATCTAGCTTTTTATTAGCCATATTAAGAATTGCCATTTTTTCATTATATATTTCCTCATATAAAGCGTTTTTTAAGCCCTTATTTTCTTCGCTTATTTGTAAATTTCTGTCTTTTTCCTCTTTTAAAAACACCTGACACTGTGATATTTCTTCATTTAATTTATCATTTTCCGAAACTAAATCCTTTCTCTCAAATTCAATAATTTCATTTTCTAAACTTGCGAGAATTTCTTTTTGGCGAAGAAGATTTTCTTTGAGATTATCCGCAATTGACATTGGGTGACACCTCCATATAATAAAACTTCACAATATGCAAAGATAAGCTTAGTGATATATTTCATGATATATTTTGTGATGCCTTTGCTACCTATATTCAATAAAAATCAGTCTTTTCCTTTTTTATTTCATCTAAATAGTTAGCGACGGTTAGCTATTCGGATAAAATTTAAATAGCGGATATTCACCGGTAATGATATTCTTCTCCTGATAATCCACATAGACTAAACATTGTTCTGAATATAAAAGGGCATAACCCCGCTTAACTCCCTTTTGGGGGCAAGTTGCTTCATTTTTTTTCAGTTCATTAATAGCACTTTTAAGTGCAGGATCAAAATTACGTAAAACAACGGGAAGCCTCCCTGAAGAATTGGTAGCAAGACGATCACAAACCATTACGTCACGTAGAGCAGTGCTGTCAATTCCACTTTGTCTGCTGAAATATTCAAATATCAGAGCAGTATAATCATCCAGAGAAATTCTTTGCGTACCTCTACCAACCGCAAATTCACCAAAACGACTGAACAATTCAAAGGGAGTATACCCACTTTTTTCTAACAAATATTCCAAGGTACGCCGAAACCGTCCGCTGTTATATAGACGTTCTAAAGCATCTTCAGTATAATGCAAATACAAAAGTTCTTCTGAAGATAGCCAAGGAGTTTGGGTCACTTCATACGGAGGATGCTGGGTATACGTACAAGGAAAATTTTCAGGTTCCTCTCGCATCGGTGCTCCGAACAACAACTTTAAAAAGCCCATTTGCAGCATATTAGGTTTAATATCATAGGCTATGTTAAAGCTATCTGCAAAGCTATTCAGATCTTCGTAGGGCAATCCGGCAATCAAATCAATATGAATATGCATATTCGCATTTGCCACTAGACGCTTAATGTTATTTTCCAAGCATTCCACATCGGTTTTTCGGTTAACGGCGGTAAGTGTTTTGGCATTAAAGCTTTGCAACCCGATTTCTAACTGCATTGCGCCCACAGGTGCTGTAGCAAGGAGGCTAATTGTTTCTTGGTCAAGAATGTCACCTGCTATCTCAAAATGATAACAGACCCCTTGGGGAATTGCGGTACCGTAGTTTTGAATAATGAAGCGATACAGTTCAAATGCCCTCTTGCGGTTACAATTAAAGGTACGATCAACGAGCTTTACCGTTTTAGTGCCACTATTTGCTAATAAGAGCATTTCTTTTTTCGCACGTTCCAAGTCAAAAAAACGCACATTCCCACAACGACCAGAAAGACAAAAAGCGCAAGAGTACGGACAGCCCCGACTAGTTTCAAGGTAGGCTATACGTCCTTTTAAAGCATCAAAATATTGTTTTGTGTAGGGACTTGGAGGGTCTTCAGCAGCTATATTGGGCAGAGCAACTACGATTTGCTTCCCCTTTCGATAACATACACCGGGAATATTTCGCACATCCTCGTTGTGTAAAAGATCATTCAGCAAGAGGGCAAAGGGTTTTTCCCCTTCCCCTGAAATGACATATTGCACCAACTTTTCTTCCCGCAAAATACTTTCTGCGTTATAACTCCCCTCCGGACCGCCCAAAATAATCGTGGAATTTGGTAGTTTACTTTTCACGAGACGGATCAATTGTTTTGTAATAGTAATATTCCAGATATAGCAACAAAATCCGATCACTTGCGGGTTTTGCTCCAAGATACGCTGGGCAATATTCTCAATACTCTCATTAATCGTACCCTCAATGACCTTAGCAGTAATCCCTTTTTCACAATAAGCATCAACCCCTGCCAACAAACACCAGGGTGCCAGCGAGGAATGGATATATTTTGAATTCAAAACACATATAGCTACGTTTAAAGATTGTTCCATTGTTTCATTATTTATCACCATTTATCACCTTATATTTCATTTATCATGCGTCATAAGCAGGTTAACCAGTATTTAAATTACAATAATCAACAGTTTGCAAAACTTACTTTTTCTAACAAGCAAACTTATTATAACATAACATTTAATATTACTTAAAACAATCTAAGCGGTTACAACCGCCTTGTAATATATAATTTATTGACTATAACCGAATAAAAGGGTATCATAGTGGTAATACTATCCTTTGGAGGTGACATATATGAATAAAGCCGTCATACTTTCACGTTTAAACAAATGGTGGCAAACAGGAAAGGTTGATAGCAGTTTCCGATATAAAGCAATACGTTCTGAGTTTGAATTAATTAAAGCAGCTCTGCAAGAGGAACGGATACTTTCTATTATTGGACCTAGAAGAGTAGGAAAATCCACGTTAATATATCAAACAATTGATTACTTGTTGAAAAGCAAACTTTCTGCCAACAGGGTACTATTTTTTAGCGGAGATGACCCATTATTATTTTCAGATAACTGTACAATAGGTGACATCATTGAAACATATGCCAACGAAATTTTACATGAGAGTGTATACGATTTAGACGAAAGGATATATTTATTTATTGATGAAATACATGTAATTAAAGACTGGCAACTGTGGCTGAAAAGCTACTATGATAAAAAATGCAAAATTAAATTTGTAATTAGCGGCTCGTCGTCTACTCATTTGTTTGACGGTTCAAAAGAATCATTGCTAGGAAGATATGAAAGTGTACAGATTATGCCAATGTCATTTTTTCAATTCTGTTCTTTTTGGGCAGTTTACAACGAGGATGAAAAGGTTGCGACATTTCTAAAAGAGATTCCCAAGGGGAGCATCTACACAGATTTACAAGCCTATTATAGTGAACTTGAGAAAAAACAATGGATATTAGACGAATACAAGCCGTACGTAAATAAAGCTTTAAAAGAATATCTTTTAATCGGCGGCTATCCTGAATATTTTGTAGTAAAAAATCATACCTCGTGGCAAAAACGTTTGGTGGAGGATATTATCGGGCAAGGACTTTATCGTGATATTATCAGTATCTATCATATCAAAAACCCAGAATTACTGGAAAAAATGTTATACTTTATTACTGCTACCACAGGACAGCAAATCAATTATACGACTATCAGTGATACTCTTGGATGTGACAATGAAACGGTTTCAAACTATTTATCTTTTTTATCAAAGGCGTATCTTGTAGTGGCACTTGACAATTTTTCTACTAACGTGGGAAAAATAATTCGCAAAAGGAAAACCGTATATACCCTGGACAATGGAATAGGAAATGCACTATTACATTTTTCAGAGATAGACGAAACAAGAGAGGGGCATCTGATTGAAACTTTGTGTGTTAGAGATGTTCTTTCTGTTTGTGAACAAAATTTTTGGAAGCTTTACTACTGGAGAGATGGCGACGATGAAGTGGATATTGTAGTAGATAAAAAAACATCCGTACTTCCTATTGAGGTTAAGTTCAGAAAAGAAACAACATCAAGGGAAGATGGGGTAAAAAAGTTTATTAAAAAGTTTTCGAAAAAAGTAAAAATTGAAGAGGCAGTTTTGATTACTAAGGATACTTTGGTTAAAAGGGATAGAATATATCATATTCCATTTTGGCTAACAAAATAAATCAAATATATTCTATAAAATATTTAGACTTTCTTTAACTGTTTACGCAAAAAATTTTAGGTGTCTTTTCTCATAATTTTTAAATATCGTTCATACGAAAATGCCCTATTTCTTTTAGCACTATCTGTTTGTCTTAAGATCTCCAATTTCACCAGATGATTTACAGCATTTGAAACCGCATTATATGAAATTTCTAATTCGCTACTTGTTTTTTTAATATCTATAATCGGATTGCTTTCAAGATATTTCAAAACCCTTCTTACCGTTTTAGAAGCTCTGCCTATTTTCTCTATGCTCTTGAAGCTTTTGTTATGTAATTCTTCAAGTTCTCGAATCGTTTTAATAGCATCCTCGCTAGATTCATAAACAGCCAAAAGGAAAAATTTAATCCACTGTTCATAATTACCTTTTGTTCTAACTTCCATCATACGATCATAATACTCAATCCGGTTCCTTTTTAGAAAATATGATATATATAAAGTTTCATAACTCAACACTTTTCTTTCCATCAAAAAAAGTGTGATTAACAATCTTCCGATTCTACCATTACCATCTAAAAAAGGATGAATAGTTTCAAATTGATAATGTGCTAATCCAATTTTGATTAAAGGATCAATATCATCATCTTCATTGAGAAATTTCTCAAATTCAGATATAGCTTCTATCATATCTTCTACATTAGGTGGAACATACTTTGCATTTTTTAACGTGCTCCCTTGAGAACCTATCCAGTTTTGACTACGTCTAAACTCACCTGGATTTTTTTCACTTCCTCTCACATCACACATTAAGACTTCATGGATTTCTTTTAACAATCGGCTTGAAATAGGCAAGTCATTAAGTCGCTTTTTCCCGTATTGAAAAGCCTTAATATAGTTAATGACATCTGCAACATGACGATTCGTGTTTTCTTCAACATCTGGATCTAAAATATCCTCAAGGGTTGCTTGTGTTCCCTCTATCTGTGATGATAAAAGAGCCTCTTTTTTTACATACATTGATACAAACAAATTTACATTAGGTACTTGGCTTGAAATACCTTCTAAAATACCAAGACTTCTATTGGTCTTAGACAATATGTGGATAATATCTTTATCATAGTCAATCGGTGGATTAGGTGGTAATTTCTTTGGTAAAAATGATTTATATTGCAGTTCTCCCGATAAATTCGTTTTATATTCACCTGCTCTATTTTTCATACTATCAGCTCCTTACACTAAAATGAAATTATATTGTTATTATAATATCCTTATTTCTTTTTGTCAATCAAATAGAAATAAGGATATTTTGTCTAAGATTAAATTTTATTTTATTCGTAAAAATAAAATATTATACCCTTACGTTTTAAAATTAATTTCAATCCACGCACCCGTATGGGGTGCGACTTGTGTACTGAAATACTAAAAGATGAGGACGAAAAAGTTTCAATCCACGCACCCGTATGGGGTGCGACTTTGGGTCTTTGGTGCCGTATATATTCATACCAGTTTCAATCCACGCACCCGTATGGGGTGCGACAGAAATTAGTTGCCCTGCTCCTGGTATTGATAGTTTGTTTCAATCCACGCACCCGTATGGGGTGCGACTTAACTCTTGTATATTTTATAAGAGTTAAAAAATTAGTTTCAATCCACGCACCCGTATGGGGTGCGACTTGCTTATGTACTGATGACAGATTCAAAGATGTTGATGAGGTTTCAATCCACGCACCCGTATGGGGTGCGACAGAAAGTAATATTGTTTTAAATAAGTTGTTAAGAGTTTCAATCCACGCACCCGTATGGGGTGCGACCTACCTGTACTCATCAAGAAAAAAAAGTAAATTGGTTTCAATCCACGCACCCGTATGGGGTGCGACATCAACTTCAACCAGTTTTCCGTCAACTATTATGTTTCAATCCACGCACCCGTATGGGGTGCGACTTCCCAAGCCTTGTCCATGTTAAGTGATTTAGCATGTTTCAATCCACGCACCCGTATGGGGTGCGACTTACGGCTCTAATAGCAAAAATTACGGCTGTACAAAGTTTCAATCCACGCACCCGTATGGGGTGCGACTTTTACAATTACTTTTAGAACATTATTTGGGGTATGTTTCAATCCACGCACCCGTATGGGGTGCGACGTAAATTTGTTTCGGTGTGTTAAATACCATAGACCCGTTTCAATCCACGCACCCGTATGGGGTGCGACTATATCAAAAAGTATTGGTTGGACAGGTTGCTTTTGTTTCAATCCACGCACCCGTATGGGGTGCGACCATCTATATAATAGCTTTGTTTAATACTCAAATCAGGTTTCAATCCACGCACCCGTATGGGGTGCGACAATACTTGGTTATGGCAGGTTGAAAAGGTATCGGGGTTTCAATCCACGCACCCGTATGGGGTGCGACATGTCATTTGGAAATATTCCTGCCCCTAACATTGTTTCAATCCACGCACCCGTATGGGGTGCGACATTGCATGGATAAATGGCTTGATGAAATCAAGGGGGTTTCAATCCACGCACCCGTATGGGGTGCGACCAAAAAGGCTAAGAGACAACAAGTTAATATCCATGGTTTCAATCCACGCACCCGTATGGGGTGCGACTCAAAGTACTGCAGCAATCCATATTTTTTAATTGTTTCAATCCACGCACCCGTATGGGGTGCGACTTAATGATTGAAACAGATGTTTTAAGTAAAGAGGTTTCAATCCACGCACCCGTATGGGGTGCGACTTATTCAACAAGTACAAAGGAAATATAAAAAATGTTTCAATCCACGCACCCGTATGGGGTGCGACCGTTTTTCTTAGTCTGTTTGTCCAACTCCACGCTAGTTTCAATCCACGCACCCGTATGGTGTGCGACGTAGCCTAAGTGCTGATAGGGTACAAGAAACGATGTTTCAATCCACGCACCCGTATGGGGTGCGACTGTTCTGAATGGATTTACGGATGAACTTACGAAAGTTTCAATCCACGCACCCGTATGGGGTGCGACGTTATTTTGGAGTTACTCTTGACGAGATAAATATGTTTCAATCCACGCACCCGTATGGGGTGCGACAAGACTTGGGAGCAAATAGCCGTAGAAATGTTTCAATCCACGCACCCGTATGGGGTGCGACCTAGTAGATGAAAGGCAGGT
>JAQUGH010000022.1:0-17270 GCA_028684195.1 Clostridia bacterium
AATAATATACCTAGCGGTTAAAGAAAGTATTAACTTTGTATTGACTTAAATCGACACATGTTACGTACACAAAGATATATTATTTATTGCCAATGGAGAGAGAATACACAAAATAATTTACACGCCCTAAAATCATTCCTACAGACAAATTATTTTTTTATATTTTGTTTTTTATATTCTATCCAAATAACTAACCGTCACTAGTTTCCTTTTCCTTATTTCCGTGAGCCGATATTGTCCTTCCCAAATTCATTCTAAAATCCACTTCTCCTTGAGTCATATGTAACTGTTTTGCGATTTTTATAACTGATTGACCTTTCTTGAATAGTTTATAAACCTCAGCTGTTATCGGATCGTTTGTTTCAATATACTTATTAAGCATACTTTTCTCTTTTATAAGATTCTCATTTTTAGCTAACTGCTCAATTAATTTTTCTCCTTCTTTTATCTTTTCATCTAAATTATCAAGAAATAAATTTGATATATATGAATTTTCCTCAATTAACTCTTCCATATTTCTTTGTATAGATAAATAATCTTTATTAATAGATGCATATTGCTTTATTTTACAGCTTATAATTATTAATATAGCTATATTAATAATTATAATACTTATCTCTACCGTCCTCAAAACATTGTCCCTCCATAATTACAATTAAACCTTAATATCAAAATATCTTCCTGTTTTAGAATCATATTTCCCATCCTTGTTATCCTGCTCATCTTGTTTCTCCTTAATATTAATATCCATTTCATTTTCTTTCTTATCCTCTTTATCCTTTTTCCCATTTTTCTTATTTTCATCATCTACCTGAACCTTTTTACTATCCGTTGGAAGCATGGAATTAACAGTTGATTCCTTCCGTTTTAAATTTTCATGTATCAACTGATTCATGATTTGCTGATCTGTCTGCTGTTGTCCTTGCGTCATTCTATTAACTTTACCAACCTCACCAACTCGTGGTACCAAAACTTGCATATCAACAGTATTAATAGTCACAAGCTCCCCTCCTTAATCTCATAACCATCATAATAATACTTGATTCTGCTTTTTTCTTCAATAATATCATGGGTTGAATTTCCAATATTAATTACAACACCACTATATATTGTATTAAGCACTTCAACATCAGCACTTTTTGCTTTCTTAAAATATTCTTCTAAATCATTTTTTCTATTTTCAAGATTAATTTTCCTTTTTTTAAGTTCATACTGCATTCTACGTGTACTGACTAGTAACTCATTCTTTTCTGCTGTAAGTGCTTTTTGTTTATCTTTCATTACTAATAAATGCTCCATGGCTTTTACGTTATTCCTATATTGTATTTCGTTTTCTTTTAACTCCTTACAAATACATTTATACTCCTCTTTAAGTTGTCGAGAAACACCCACTTCTATGATAGTCCTTGTTCCAACAGGTGAGCCAATAATTTTAGCTGTGATTTTTTTACCTACAAAAGTACACCCACCAACTATTAACCCTTTTTTACCATTAACAATCAATTTCTCGTCCGCTCTAACATTGCTGTGCATTATTGCTTCAGATACAGTAATATTTTGTTTACTTGCAACACTAGCATTTTCAATTTGACGCACAAATATATTACCTTTCACATCAGCATTTCCACACACTATCCCCTTTTTCACCTGAAGATTTCCATTAATTTTTACGTGTCCTAATAAATTACCGTAAATTTGTACATCTCCGCCAGCCTCTACATAAAAAGATGTTATAACATTTCCCCTTACTATAACATTTCCTGGAAATTTTATATTACCAGTATTAAAATCAACATCACCCTTTACCTCATAAGTCGGAAAAACATTTACCTTATTGTTAATATAAGCAACATGTCCCTCTTTTGTTGATATTAATTTTTTATTATCATCAATCATCTGAGTATTTAACCCCATCGGCAACCGTAGATCTTTCCCTTTGTTAGGTTTTATCTCTTGTCCATACACATTCATACCACTAATACCATCAGTAGCAGGAGTTTTTTTTACCAACACGGTACCTGATTGTACTATATTAATTAAATTTAATTCATGAAAATTTACACTACCGTCTTCAAGCTCCTTCGGTTTCGTATCCATTCCTTCTATATTAAAGCTGAACTCTAGTTTAGCATTTTCTCCATTTATACTAGTCCTTCCTTCTGCTATTATCCATTCTTTATAAAAATAATGCTTTTTAGTAATATCTAAAAATAGTTCCTTCTTTATATTACACTCAATTTTATTCTTAGCTATTAATTCTTCAACCTCTGAAATTCTTACAACAGTACCATTTAAGGCAGGATACATCTTTAATATTACTTTCATATTATCAGTAGATACCCCAATATCTATAATTGGTTCATATATAATTTCCTCTTCTATATCAGCAATTTTAAGGCATTTTCCCGTGGCATCAGTAAAAATTTTTTTAATAATTGCAGTATCATAATTTATCTTTCTTCTTGCTAATTCATTATATAATTTATCTATACTAATAATAAAAGGATATTCACAATCTTCTTCAACTGTAATATAAATACCATCATCAAATTTTTGAAGTTTATATTTCTTTTTCAACTTTTCCATCATTAAAAACCTCACTTCATAATTTTTTTATATCTAGCTAACTTCCCACGCATCCTAAAAACTGCTTTTGTGTGAAGCTGAGATATACGAGATTCTGATAATTCCATTACATGAGCAATTTCTTTATTAGATAATTCTTGATAATAAAAAAGATAAATTACAAGTTTTTCGTTTTTAGATAATTCTTGTACTGTTTTTGTAAGAATTTGTTTTATTTCATTTTCTTCAACAATAGACAATGGATTTGGACTATTTATATTAGGTATATTATCCTTTAACAAGGTTTCATCTTGATCATGAAATGTCTCATCCAACGATAACAACGTTATAAATTGTATATCTACCAACCATTTTGAAAATTCATCTATATGAATGTTTAATTCAGTAGCCACTTCCTCATCAGTAGCTGAACGTTCTAACTCTAGTTCTAATTTTTTGTACGCCTGTTCAACTAATTTAGCTTTTCTTCTGAGAGAAATAGGTATCCAATCTTCTTTACGTAACCAATCTATAATTGAACCTTTTATTCTTTTCCTAGCAAAAATCTCAAATGATACACCAATTTCAGGATTATACCTCTCAATAGCATCAAGGAGCCCAAAAACACCATAACTATACAAATCATCTATAGCAATATTCCTTGGAAGTGCAAAAGCCATCTTATTCGCAATTTTTTTTACTATAAAAATATAATACTTGATTATTGCCTCTTTACTAGACGAAGTTTTATTTAATATGTACTCATCCCAAAGCTGTTGAAGTTCCATTATATAAATTTTACTCCTTTATTTATGGTCTTTATAAGCAACCGCCCATCCTCAGTATAAAGTTCTATCGTCCTACCAAAAGATCCTCCTACATCCGTAGCAACAATCTGAATTCCGTTAGCATTTAGTACGTCTTTTACAGCATCTATGTTGCGTTTCCCAATTTGCATAATATCATTTGATCCCGGGAAATTAAACATCCTTGCACCGCCAGCAAGTTTTGCAACAAGACGTTTCTTATTTATACCATATTTACACATCTCATTGATAAGTAAAGCTATACATGAATCCGCATATTTTTTTTTATTAAGGACAGCACGTGCTTGGCTACTGGACGGCAACATTATATGAGCCATACCGCCAATTTTTGAAAATGAATCCCACAAACACACTCCTACACATGAACCTAAACCAACCGTAATAATATTATTTGGTGCATATGCTATCTTAAAATCAGCTATACCAACTTTAACGGATTCTATTGCCATTATTATAACACTCCCAGTGCATTTAATAAAATTTCTAAAGTCTTTGGTTCAGGTAAAAAGAGAAAATGACCTTTGAGTTGTTTTTCCTCTTCAAAAAATATATTTTCAATAACTAACGTATAATCACTTACTTCGCCTATTCGTTGTAGAACTTCTCCAAGTAAAGCTCCTGCCATATCAACAGCTAATGCAGGAACCGAAGGCATAAATACACAATGAGTAAAAGCTGCAAGTGCATTTAAATAAGAACCTGCAAGTATATTAACAACCTCTAGAAAAGCTGAGCTTTGTATTTCATTAAATTCATAATTTGTAGTTACATTACTAGTTCCAAACAACATATTTAAAAAATATTCAAGTTGATCTTTGGATATTAAAAATAATATCCCCATCGGGGTCTCACCCTTAACAACCATGTACCCCCCCGCTACTTCACTTTCAGCCCCTCCCATAATTTCCACAGCTTCTGCGAATGTGGAAATATTTACTTTTGGAACCGCCATATCTATTTTTCGATTTAACATTAGAGATAAGGAGGTTGCCGCATTCCCAGCGCCAATATTACTTATCTCTCTTAATGCATCCATCTGAAGAGCGTTTAAATCAAGATAATTTTTCATAAAACACTCCTATCTTCATTTTTACAAATTAAAATCTATGATTTTATGTAAATCAAGGATCATCAGTAATCTATCATCAATTTTACCAATTCCTTTTATAAACTTATTATCGCTTTCAGCTATCAATTGAGATTTCTCTATTTGTTCATCATTAATACTGATCACTTCAATAACCTGATCAACATTGAAACCAACAACTATATCCTCCAACTGAAAAATAACTGTTCGCGTAAAAGCGGTTATTTCATTTTGAGAGACATTCAATCTTAAATGCGAATCAATAACCGGTATCACATTGCCCCTCAAATTAATTACTCCAATAACAAATGGTGGTGCCTTAGGTACTCTAGTTATTTCAGTCCATCGAACGATCTCTTTAATAGCTAAAATATCAACAGCATATTCCTCATTACCAATCTTCAACGCCACGAACTGATAATCCAACTTAATCCCCCCTTATAATAATGCTCCAATATCCAAAATTAACGATATACTTCCATCTCCTAATATTGTTGCTCCTGCAATTCCAGATAAACCTGATAATAACTTTCCAAAACTACTTATTACTATCTCTTGTTGCCCAATTAATTCTTCAACTACGAGTCCAAACTTTCGTTCTCCTTTTTCTACAACTACTACATATATTTCACCAGTTTCTTTAGTACCTGGAACATCTAGAATATCTCTAATAAATATTAGTGGCAGCACCTTATCTCTTAAAATCATGACTTGCTGATTTTGAATGTTTTTTATTTTCCCTCTTTCTAAATTTGTAGTTTCATCAATATTTGCAAGGGGAATTGCAAATGTTTCTTCTTGAACCTTAACCAAAAGTGCCTGTATTATTGCCAACGTCAACGGTAACTTTATAATAAATTGAGAGCCTTGTCCTTGCTTCGTAACTACTGATACTTGTCCATTTAATGAAGCTATTTTGTTTTTTACAACATCTAACCCCACCCCACGACCTGATATATCCGTAACTTCTTTAGCAGTTGAAAAACCTGATAGAAAAATCATATTTACTATTTCCTGTTCATCCATTTCTTCTATTTCTGCAAGTGTAACAAGCTTTTTCTTCAGAGCTTTTTCTTTAATTACGTCAACATTCAGTCCACGTCCATCATCCTCAACACAAATTGTTACCTGATTACCATCATGTTTTGCTATTAATTTCAAAATTCCTGTTGTATTTTTCCCACTTATTTTTCTATCTTCCGGAGATTCAAGACCATGATCGATCGCATTTCTAATTAGATGAACAAGCGGATCCCCTATTTCATCTATTACTGTACGATCTAATTCAGTTTCTTTCCCCTCTAATATAAGATCAATATCTTTCCCTAACTCCTTAGAAAGGTCGCGAACCATTCTCGGAAAACGATTAAATACCTGTTCTACTGAAACCATTCTGATATTTTGAACTACTGACTGAATATCCGTTGTTACACGATCCAAGTGTTCAATCGTCTCATTCAATCCATCCATATCGCTTGAAATACTTATTTGTTCTAACCTAGTCTTGTTAATAACTAGTTCTCCAACTAAATTCATCAAACTATCGAGACGTCCTATATCAACTCTAACCGTTTGATGAATTTTACTTTTTTTATTCGACAATATTTTATTATTTTCCTTGTTTTTAGTATTATCCTCTTCAATTTCTGCTTTTTGAATATTTTTAGGTAATCCTATTTCTTCATTAGTGCATTCTATATCTACTTTAACAGATTCGGAACTCACTCTTTCAATTTCTTCTGCTGCCACTTCAGATATATTCAATGCTTCATAAATTTCTTTTTCGTTATATTTTGAAACAAGAAATAATATAAAATGGTCATCAAATTTTTCATCCTCAATATCTTGAACTTCGGGAACAGCTTTAACTATTTCTCCAATTTCTTCTAAATTCCTAAATACCATGAAAGCTCTAACACCTTTCATTAAACATTCAGGAGAAATATGAATACTAATTTTCCATATATTTAGGTCTCTCTGTTCTGCTTCTTTAAATATATTTATATCATATTCGTTAATATGTACTTCGTTTTTTATAATTTCCTCACTTTTGAGTGTCTCAGCTTGTCCTTCTGTCGGATTCTCCCCATTTTCTAAAGCTACTAGAGTTTTCATTAATCCTTCAATATCTGCATCTGGTGCACCTCCTTCTCTGATACTATTTACCATTTCTTCTAACACATCCACACATTTGAATAAAGAATTTGTAATTTCCGGATTGGGTAATATCTTTCCACTTCTGATCTTATCCAGTAAATTTTCCATACTGTGTGTTAATTTTGCAATAGCATTATAACCCATAGTAGCTGACATCCCTTTTAACGTATGAGCTGCCCTAAAAATCTCATCAATAATGTCTAATCTTTCGGGATTATTTTCCATATTTAATACACCTGAATTTAATGTTTGCAAATGTTCCATTGATTCTTCAAGAAATATATCTAAGTATTGAGAAACATCCATCTAACAAAATCCCTCCTAACATTTCTTTATAGCTCTCGTTATACAATTAGCTATTTCGCATAACGGCACCTCATAATCTACAGCTCCCAACATATAAGCTACTTTGGGCATACCATACACAACACAACTTTCCTCATTTTCTCCAAAATTAATAGAGCCATTCTTTTTTAATTGTAACATCCCTTTTGCTCCATCACTACCCATTCCAGTCATTATCACCCCGATTTTTGGACAATCAATTTTTGCTACCGAATTAAACATTACATCAACAGAAGGTCTATGTCCATTAACATGAGGATTTTTGTTAAGAACAATACATAATTTATTATTCTTGAAACTTACTTCCATATGATAATCTCCTGGAGCAACATAGGCACAATTCCTTTTAATCTCTTCCCCATTTTCTGCTTCCTTAACCACATAATTTGATACATCATTTAACCGTTTAGCCAACGAATTTGTAAAACCAGGTGGCATATGCTGAACAATTAAAATTGAAGTATTTGATTTCTCAGTCAAATTACTCATTACCGTATGTAAAGCTTTAGGTCCCCCTGTTGATGTTCCTATTGCCACAATAGGCCAATTACAACATTCAAACTTTTTATACATATATTGTTGTTCATCATATTCATTTTTTTTCTTCATAATTATTTGCTTTTGAAAGATTTTCCCTCTGGAAATTTTAGCTGAATTTTTAATTTTATTTATTATCTCATTACTAATCTTATCTATATCAAACAACTTATTATTACCAAACATAATATTTGGCTTAGCAATAAAATCTACAGCTCCCTTTTCCAAAGCCCTTATAGTAGCCAATGTACCTGATTGCGTTAGCGATGAAAGCATTATTACAGGCATTGGATTTATTTTCATTACTTTTTCAAGCGTTTTTAAACCATCTAATATAGGCATTTCAATATCTAAGGTCATTACATCCGGCTTCAATTCAAGAACTTTTTCAAGTGCCTCTTGTCCATTTCTTGCAAAATCAACAACTTCTAATTCGTCATCTTTATTTATTATATCTATTAATATCCTTCTCATAAAAGACGAATCATCTACAACAAGCACCTTAATATTTCCTACAGCCAATTAAAGTAGCCCCTTTCTTCTTAGCTCAATTTGTCTTTGGTAGACACTTTTAACAATTATTTTACGATTTAATTCTGATATACTGCTAAACTCTGTACCTAAATAATTTCTTTTATGTCCATCACTATCAATAATTAAATCATTCCACACGATAACACCAACAGCCTTTAATAAAATATCATTTAGCTTGAACTCTAGATCAACTTTTGTATTTTGTTCCAAGGTTGTTGGTTTATCAGAAACAAACATAAACCCTCCACCACTAATATCCCTTGTTTCACAACATATCTTCTCATTGCAACCTTCATTATTCGTAAATGACAATAATACCTTTGTTACAATATCTGCTCTAACGTATTCTCTCTTTTCAACACGCTGAACTAAATCGGGAACTGCTACAACAGATAGATAAATTGTATCAATTATATTTCTAATTAAATATGTATGAAAATTATAAACAGATATATTATCCCAAAACCATATACTAAGAGAACTATTTTGGCACATAAAAAGTGGCATTCTGTTTTTAATTGGCGTAACAAGAACCAATTCCTTTTCATTTATATTTTCCACACGACTAGGATAACGCTCATAAACCCCTGAATTATCCGGAATTTCAATCTTTACTAATTGATTTATTTTTGGCATTTTTTGTAATTTAGTCATATATTAATACCTACCTAAAATATTTAACTACATTCTTAAAAAACGTTTTCAAAGTTTTCTCCTGTTTGGGTTGATACTCTTGATTCGTAATCTTAGCAGCAATCTGATAAATATTTTGAGATGCCTTACATTGAGGATACGCTACAATAAAAGCTTGTTGTTCCTTGATAGCTTGCAATACTTTAGGATCCTCATTAATAAAACCTAAATATTCCACTTTGTATTTTAAGAATCTATTAATTGCTATTTTTAATTTATTAAACACAACACCCGCATCTTCAAATGATGCTACTCTATTCACTAACAAATATACTCGTCCCTCATAATGCTGTTGACTTAACGTTTTAATAAAACCATAGGCATCCGTTATAGCAGTGGGTTCAGATGTTGTTACAATAATAATTTCCTCTGCTGCTAAAGCAAAACTCGTTACTGTTTTAGATAACCCTGCTCCTGTATCAATAATCAAATAATCAGTTTCACCTTCTATACTACTCAATTTAGTAAGAAAGTTTTCTAACTGCCAATCTTTCAAATTAGCCAGTTCTTGCATTCCAGAACCACCAGGAATAATCTTCAATCCCTTCGGACCTTCAATTATTACTTCAGTTATCGTTTTTTCTCCTCTAATAACATCAGCGAGATTATAAGTAGATCTAATACCCAAAATGATATCAATATTTGCTAATCCCAAATCAGCATCAAGTAACATTACCTTTTGTTTAAATTCTGTAAGAGCTAAAGCTAAATTTAAGGATATATTACTTTTCCCAACTCCCCCTTTACCACTAGATATGGTTATAACACGAGTACTCGTTACATTTTCAGTCCTATTTATTTGAGAACGAATATTATTTTTCATTTGCTGTACTATATACCTTAACGAGTCCGCTTGATTATTCATATCATTGCTCCTTCATTAGCATCTGAACAAGCTTAATTGGTTCAGCTACTTCAATATCATCAGGTATATTCTGTCCATTAGTAAAATATGATATAGAATATCTATCATCACAAGCGACATTGTAAATCGATCCATAATCTGATGTTTCATCAAGCTTTGTGAAAATAAGGCTGCTTATATTTAAGTCTTTATAGGTCTTTAATATATCCTTAATATCAAGATATTTAATCGTACTCGATAAAGTCAAAAATATTTCATCTGAATTAGCATTATCTATATAACTCTTTAATTCATTTACTTGCAATGTGTTTTTATGACTACGACCAGCCGTATCAATATAAATAACATCATTTTCCAACATTTTCTGAAGGCATTCTTTCAAATTTTCCGGTGTATAGATTACCTTAACTGGAACATTCATTATTTCTCCTATCGTCTTCAATTGCTCTACAGCAGCAATTCTGTATGTATCTACAGTTATCATAGCGACTTTCTTTTTCTCTATAACGGCATCTATCGCCGCCAATTTTGCTATGGTTGTTGTTTTCCCAACCCCAGTTGGGCCAATAAATGTACGTATCTTAGGTCTATTGAATTTTTCTACAGCAGGAACGTACTTAGCTTTGTTAATAGGTTTTAATAAATTTGTAAACAATTTTTTATTTAATTCATCGGCAGTTTGAAAAGGTTCTTTTGCATATTCCTCCAATGTTGATTCTACTACTTTTTGTGCTGTTTTGTCTTCAATACCTTGCTTTTTTAAGCGATTATACAGATTTTGTCCGGTTTTTGAAAACTGCGTCTGTCCAAAGTTTTCTATCATAGAAGACATTTCTTGCATCATCGTTTTCATTTCTGTAAATTCTGAGCCAACTCCATTCTCCGCATTAGTTTGTTCCTTTTCCAGACATCCTCTACTCACTAAATTGTGTTCTTTGCTCGCTTCATTACTAATAGTATCAACTGCAGCAGTTACCTCTACATACTTCTTCCGGAATAATCCTAAAAATCCTCCTTCTTTAAAATAACGAGTATGAAGTATTACTGCGTCATCACCCAATTCTGATTTAATTTTCATCATTGCTTCTTGAATATCTCTTGCAACAACTCTTTTAACTCGCATCTATCTTCACCATCCCTACCGCTTCAATTTCAACATTAGTAGGTATCTCGTTATAAGAAATAATAGGTATCCCCGGCAAAGCCCTCTCAGTTAATTTTCTAAAATATATCCTCATTGCAGGTGATACCAAAAGAACCAACTGTTTTCCCAAAAATCCTTTTTTCTCGATCATATTCCCCAATCCTTTAATTATTGACTGTGCAGTAGCAGGATTAATTGCTAAATACGAACCCTGATCTCCTTGTTGTAGGCTTTCACTTACTATTTTCTCAATATTAGGCTCAAGAGTAAGACAAGTAATTTTACCTTTCTCATCTTTATACAATTGGATAATCTGTCTCGATAATTTCTGGCGTACATATTCAGTAAGCAATTCCACATCCTTCGTAAGAGGTGCCCAATCCCCAAGTGATTCCATAATTAATACTAAATCTTTAATAGGTATTCTCTCTTTTAACAGATTCGCTAAGACTTTATGTATTTCACCAAGTGAAAGTAAATTTGGTATCACTTCATCTATTACAGCGGGATAATCTTTTTTTAAATTATCTAATAATGATTTAACATCCTGACGGCTCATGATTTCAGCAGCATTATTCTTTAAGAACTCCGTAATATGAGTAGCCAAGACAGATGGGGGATCAACAACAGTATAACCGGACATTTCGGCTTGCTCCCTTAATGAGGAGCTTATCCACATTGCCGGCAGTCCAAATGCCGGTTCCTTCGTCGGAATTCCCTGAAGCTCTCCTTCACCACCCATTACCATATACTGATTTAACATTATTTCGCCTTTATCTACAGGTATTCCTCTTAATTTTAAAACATAATTATTAGGAGGTAACTGCATATTATCACGTATACGAATTGGTGGTATCACAATACCCAACTCCATCGCACATTGTCTTCGTATCATCAGCACTCGCTCTAGAAGATCACCCCCTTGAGAATTATCAACAAGTGGTATAAGTCCATAACCCAACTCTAATTCTATGGGATCCACTTGCAACAATGAATATACACTATCCGGTTTTTTTATTTCTTTTACTTCTTGATTTTCAGTTGTTTCATTATTTTTCTCATCTGCCAACTTATTAGCTTTATTAAGATTATAAGCTAACAAACCTAACGCCGAGCCCAAAAAGACAAAAGGAATTGCTGGTAAACCAGGTACAAGACCCAAAATCACCAAAACACTGGCAGCAATAGCCAAAACCTTAGACTGAGAAAATAATTGTTTTATTAAATCTTCGCCCAAGCTATTCTCCGAAGCTGCTCTAGTAACTATAATCCCCGTTGCTGTTGAAAGAAGTAACGCAGGTATTTGGCTAACAAGACCATCTCCTACAGTCAACAAGGTATATTTTTGAGCAACTAAAAATATACCACCCATATTTTTTACAAATAGCCCTATAACCATGCCACCCATAATGTTAATAAAAGTAATAATAATACTAGCAATGGCATCACCTTTTACAAACTTACTAGCACCATCCATTGCTCCATAAAAATCAGCTTCCCTTTGAATATTTAATCTTCTTTCTCTTGCCTCTATATCAGTAAGCAAACCAGCATTAAGATCAGCATCTATACTCATCTGCTTACCTGGCATAGCATCCAATGTAAAACGAGCAGCTACCTCCGCCACACGTTCTGCCCCTTTAGTTATAACAATAAACTGGATAATAACCAAAATCAAGAAGATTATTAAGCCTACAAAGGCATCTCCTCCAACAACGAATTGCCCGAATTGACTAATCACATCTCCGGCATTAGCATACAAAAGTATTAAACGAGTAGAAGATATATTTAAAGCCAAGCGATAAAGAGTCATCACTAACAATAAAGAAGGAAAAACAGAGAAATCCAAGGGTTTCTTATTATATATGGCAACAAGAAGTACAATTAATGAACACATTATATTAAACACAATCAATAGATCTAAAATATTAGGATGTAACGGTATAATCATGATTATAACAATAGAAATAATTCCTACTGCCATAACAATATCCATGTGTTTTATTATATTCCGTTGAATAAATGATGTAGGCATAGCTTCTCCCTTAAAAATGTCTTTTTAATTTATAAACATAAGCTAATACTTCTGCTACAGCTTTAAACAGTTCAATAGGGATTGGCATACCTATTTTTACTTCTTTATATAATACTCGTGCCAATTTTTTATTTTCTACAATAACTACATTACTATTTCTAGCAACTTCCTTGATTTTCTGAGCAATATAATCCTGTCCTTTTGCTACTACTATTGGAGTCTGCATCTCATCATTATACTTTAAAGCAATAGCAAAGTGAGTTGGATTTGTTATAACTACTGTGGCTTTAGGAACATCCTGCATCATCCGTTGCGTTGCCATTTGACGCTGTTTCTCTTTGATTTTAGATTTTATCTGAGGATCGCCATCTATTGTCTTATATTCATCTTTTACTTCTTGTTTACTCATTTTCAGGGATTGTTCATAATCATAAACCTGAAAAGCATAATCGGCCACAGCTATGACCAATAATACTATTAATATACGCCATCCAGTTGTAAAAATAACATCACTAATTTCGGACAAGGCAACATTTATAGAATACCCCATCGTAGCAGATAATCTTGGCAATTTTTTATAGAGAAAATAAAAAGCAACAAAACCCACTAAAAACATTTTAAATAAAGTTTTTATTAACTCTGCTATGGTTCTTTTAGAAAATATCCTTTTTAAGCCCTTAACAGGATTTAACCTTGTCGGATCAAATTTAAGTGGTTCCGTTGTAAAAAGAAATCCTATCTGTATTATATTAGCAATATACCCTGCTACCATTGCCATAAGTATAACAGGTCCCACCATTTTTATAATTACAACAATAATATCACAAACAAGAAGCATTGAACTATAAATAGTTAAATCATCTATAGTATATTCAAATACATGTAAGAAAAAATCCTCATAAATATCACCCATATAAGGTAACCAATTTTTCAATGCCAAAAAAGACAGTGCAAGAACTATTACTGTTATTACCTCATTGCTTTTTACTATCTGTCCTTTTTTTCTAGCATCACGTTTCTTATGTGATGTCGCATCTTCAGTTTTTTCCCCTGCAAATAATTGTAAATTAATTTTTAGATTAAGCATCAATGTACAACCCTTATCAAATCATATATTTCATTTATAACATCTGCTAAGTACGAATTTAATAGATATACGTACAACGGAATGGTAACTAAAAGCACAAACAATCCTACTAAAATCTTTACTGGCATCCCCACAACAAAAATATTCATCTGCGGAACTGTTCTCGCAATAACGCCCATAGCAAAATCTGTCACCATTAACGTTCCAACTATAGGCATGCTAAGCTTACATCCTACGATAAATATATTTCCAAAATAGTTTATATACTTCTGTATAAAATAAGGACTTAATAAGAAATTTTGACCAATAGGTAAAGCCTCATAGCTTTCAAAAATTGCACTAATAAAATAGTGATGACCATTTACTTCTAAAAATACCAATAGTGCTACTACATACTTGAAATTCCCTATAATCGGTGCTTGCGTCCCACTTATAGGATCTACTACGTTCATCATACTTAAACCCATTTGAGTATCAATAGCCTGTCCTGCCAACTGAACACCCGCAAAGAAAAATTGAATGACTAAAGCTAAAGCTATCCCAGTAAGTGCTTCTGTAATTACAACCCAAAAATAAACAAGAATATTATCTGTTTTAATTGTTACATTACCCGCCAAACCCATATCCCAAGCAAAAAAAGTAATAATCAATGTACAAAATACTCGCCATTGCACTGGAACACTCTTCGTATTAAAAACAGGTATAAAAGAAATCCCCGCAAACCTAGCAAGTAAAAGTAAGAATTTATCCCATTCATTTATAAACAATGCAATAACATTCATTAAAATAAGCTCCTAAAACATCATATACGGTATTGAAGAAATAAGATTAGTTGTAAATGCAACTATCAATCCCAACATCCACGGTCCAAATATAACTAAACTAATCAACACCATGGCAATTTTTGGAACAAATGCTAATGTCTGCTCCTGAATCTGCGTTGTTGCCTGAAAGATACTAACAAGCAATCCCACTAATAAACTCATCCCTAATAAAGGACCTGACAAAAGTAAAATAGTATAGACTGCCTCTTTCCCAAGATATATTATATAATCCTGTGTCATATTAACACCCTACTTATTTTTTTATTATTTCAAGCTAACGAAAACCCATAATTAATGTTTGAACAACAAGATGCCACCCATCCACCAAAACAAAAAGTAGTAATTTAAAAGGTAATGAAATCATCATTGGAGGAAGCATCATCATACCCATAGACATAAGTGTACTAGCTACAACCATATCAATAACTATAAACGGAACATATATAATAAACCCTATTTGAAAAGCAGTTTTTAATTCACTTATAGCAAATGCAGGGATAACAACATAAGTAGGAATATCTTCCGGGTTATCAGGCTTCGGCATTTTCGAAAGATTTACAAAAAGTGCTAGGTCGCTTTCTCTGGTTTGTCTTAACATAAAGTCACGAAGAGGCGTAACCGCATTTTTAAATGCTTCCTCCTGTTTTATTTCACCAGCAAAATAAGGTTCTAAAGCATTTTGATTAATATCAGTCCAAACCGGTGCCATAGTAAAAAACGTTAAGAATAGCGCTAAACCTACAAGAACCTGATTAGGAGGCATTTGCTGTGTAGCCAACGCATTTCTTAAAAATGAAAATACTACAATGATTCTTGTAAATGATGTCATCAAAATTAAAATTGCAGGCGCAAGTGTTAATATTGTTAATAATGCCATTATTTGTAAAGTAAGTGCTACATCTTGAGGACTATCCGAAGAACCAACTTCCAGTCCTATTTTTGGAATAGTTAGAGGGATAGCATATACATCAATAGAAATAAAAAGCATACTTACCAAGAACAAGATTATTATAATATTTTTGTTCTTTCCAACCTTACTCACCCCTATCCCTCCTTTTTAAATAATTTTGGGATAGGTCTTTTGTGCGTTTAAGCTGTTCATATAACTTGTTTTTAAAAGCATCTCTACTTATATCTTTAGAGATATCATCATTAGATTTTCCCGTATATCCCCCCCTCAACAAATTAATTACTCCCTTAGGAAATACATCATCTGATTTATTAATTCCTTCTTCAATTTCTTGCCATCTATCATCATTTTTATCTATTTCTTTCAAAATACTGATCTGACCTTCACAAACCGAAACAATACATGTAACATCATATAATTCCATTAAATATAACCCACGATTGGTACCAAGCCCTTGATAATCTATAATTTTAACCCATTTCTTCTGATTTTGTTTAAGGTTTTGTTTCATATTTATTAATCTTATAATCATATAAATTACAAACAAAATAAATAACAAAGTTAAAATTACTCTAAAAAATAATCCTGCTACACTTGGTAATTCAACAGCATTTTTCATGGTTGAATTTTCTGACTGTAGTATATCTAAAAATATTAAATATATCATTTTATTATACCCTATGATAACGCTTTCTTTACTGCTTCCATAACCCTATCAGGTTGAAATGGTTTGACAATAAAATCCCTAGCTCCAGCTTGAATAGCATCAATTACCATAGCTTGTTGACCCATAGCACTACACATAATCACTCTAGCATTAGCATCAATACTCCTAATTTCTTTTACTGCTGAAATTCCATCCATCTCAGGCATAGTAATATCCATAGTAACCAAATCAGGTTTTAATTCCTTATACTTTTTTACACCAATTTGACCATTTTCTGCCTCGCCAACAACCTCATACCCATTTTTGGTAAGAATATCCTTGATCATCATCCTCATAAAAGCTGCATCATCAACCACCATTACCTTTTGACCCATAATAATATTGTACCTCCTTCATATTTCTATTAATTAAGAACTTTTATCTAAGTGTTTTAATCCTTTCTTCAGGTGTTATTATACCTGTAACTCGTACACCAAAATTTTCATCAATTACAACTACTTCTCCCTGTGCTAAAAGCCTACCATTAATAAGAATATCTACAGGTTCACCTGCTAACTTATCCAATTCAACTATCGAACCATTAGTTAACTCCAACACATCCTTGATTTTACGCTGAGTTCTCCCTAACTCAACAGATAATTGAATATCTACATCCATTATTAAATTTAAATTCGAGATATTTTTAGAATGTTTGTTTCCCTCCTCAAGTGAAGAAAATTCCATAGGCTTGACTTCAACCTTTTTTTGCACACTATTATCAAGAGGACTTGCTACATAATCATTTTTCTGTCCTGAACGATTATCTAGTTTATCCTTAGTTGTTGTTTCATTTGTTGTTGTTTCATTTGTTGTTTCAACTGAATTATTTTCTCCTTGATAGTTACACATATTATTTGCATTCAACATCTCATTAATCATTAATTTAACAAACGAAATAGGTAATACCTGCATCATCTCACTATCTACTAAGTTTTCAATAATAATCCTAAATAC